>JAUWOO010000072.1 GCA_030612095.1 Thermoplasmatota archaeon
CTGGAATGAAAACTCAGTTATCCGCAATCGTGAGGCGGGAATAATCATAGAAAATGAAGAGATGGCGCAATATTACACAGAGGTTTTCTTCTATGACTGGAACCTCACGCAGCCGCAGCCACAAGATGCAAAGGACCCACAGCAAATAGAAAATAAAAACACAATTTATATAGTGGCTATATTTACTATGACCTTTGCGCTTGTAGCACGTGACTGGAGAAAGAGAGAATGGACATAGTAATACTTCCAATAAGTTTAGTCTCTATAATTGCCATTTGTGTAATAATTGGAACACTTGTTATTGCCTATGCCAAAAAGTTGCTGATAACATATGCGCTGATATTTGCAAATTTTATTGTTTTCGTCATATCGGTTATTTTTCCTGAAGTGATTTATGATTTGGGATTTCGGCCAATTTATCTCTCGCCGGAGTTCATACCTCAACTTTATACCTTATTTACTTCCATGTTCATACATGGTGGTTTTCTCCATATCGTTGGAAATATGCTGGTGTTTTTCTTTGTGGGCATGGCATTTGAACAAAGAGTAGGTTGGAAGAAATTCTTGACTATTTATCTATTAACCGGAGTGTGTGGCGCACTAACTCATTCATTACTTAACCTTGGTTCCGGAATTGTACTGATCGGTGCATCTGGCGCAATATTTGGTATCCTGGGTGCATTTGCATTTTCATATCCCAGAGATGAAGTAGTTATGCCCATTCCTCTAGGTATAATTATGGTCTTTCGCCGTATCAAGGTAGTCTATGCGGTACTTATTTTCGCTGTGATGGAAACCGTAATTGTTATGTTAGATGTTCAGGACACTACTGCCCATTTTGCACATATCGGTGGCCTAGTTAGTGGAGTGGTTCTTGCTGCCATTATCATCAAAAATAAAAGAACAGGCACAGGCAATACAGCCTCAGCGGAAACAATATATTATGATTCATCCTATCCTCTGAAACTAAGAAAAATTAATTTTTCAGTCCTTCGGGAACTGGCTACAACTCCCGATCTTGTGGATGAGTTAAAAAGGATAGAAAACGAGACACTTCCGCAAGTAAGGGATGTCTGGCTTGAACACTTTCTTGAAAGGACAAAATGCCCCAAATGCAATAAACCTTTGAATCATTTTGATGGAAAGACATGGTGCGAGGATTGTGGTTTCAAAATCAACTACTAACGCTTTTAGATAGAAAAGCTAAGACCCGCCAATTCGCCAAATAACAGATAGCTAGATATGATATAGCCAGCTATCGCACCACCACAAAGACAAGGAAGTCCGGCCTGCGGTTTTCCTTTCATCACAAAGATCATAAGAATTGCAAAACCAACCAGTGTACCAATCATCACTGATATAGCTACTGGAAGACCGTTATTAATATTATTGTACACAGCTGCAACAAGAATCCCTGGCATTACAACGTCCCCTAACCCCATGAAAAACGCATCTCGTTCTTCATCTTCTTTGAGTTTTTCTTTCAAACGCTTTGTCTCTTTTATTAACGAATACCCCTTTGTTTTTGGTACAACCAACAGGACTGGTAGTTTAAGATCCATGACAGTATCCGCAAGATCAATCATATGTTTAGTCTTATAGACAGATATCGCATCATAAATAGCCAAACCAATCAGTAAAATAAGAACTAGCAAAACACCCAGCGATATCCCAAATATAACAATAGCACCCGTACCTATTATAACACCACAAATGTCAATTACATACCACTCAGGATACTTGAAAAGCGTCACAACAAGAACAATCGCAGCAATTGCAGCAGCAACTAAAGCAAATTCTGAAAATATCATGGAAAAAGTGAGGTGAAACAGTGGTAAAAAGAACGCGTAAAAGGAGGTATAACCCACTGCACCCAAAATAACAACCTGTATAACCTGTTTCTTCCAAAACTTTGCAATAATTAAAATTAAAACAGTAAAAACAAGCATTATCATAAAAATATATACAATATTCATCGGATCATTTGGATTCTCAAATGCTGGCTCCACTCCTGCTGATTCAAAAGGCGTTGTAATCAACAAAGAAAGACCATGAATGAGAACGAATAGACCACCCATTAAAAAAACAGCCAAAATCTCATTTTTATCTACGGATTTTTCTCTCACCATTGGTTTCAGCGAATAATATTTACCTATATATAATAGCGGTTTTGCTGCAAACTATTCGTTAATGGTTACAAATAAGAATGGAAAGGACAAGAGAGGCGTGGAGGTAGAGTTTTGGTTTTCAAAACGTCAGTAAACTCAAATTTTTCAACATCAAATAGACCCTTATGCCTAGTTTATGCAAGGAAAATATAACAAATAAAAAACAAATATAATACTAGGAGAAATACTCCTTCTTTCCTGGAAATGACATGTCCAGTATAAAGTACCGGAAACATCACAAGAGTCACAACCATAAGAATCAGCAAATTACCGATGGAATTTACTGCATTTAATGGTATAAGAAGAGCACTAGCACCAAGTATCAGAAAAATATTAAACACATTTGATCCGATTACATTTCCAACAGCAATATCTGATTCATTTTTATAGGCAGCCATTGCAGAAACCACTAATTCTGGAAGGGATGTACCAACTGCCACCATCGACAATGCAATAATCATCTCCGGAATACCAAAGAAATCTGCAATAGATAAAGCTGATTCTATCAACAGCAAAGCTCCAACAACAACACCAGCTATGCCCAATATAATAAAAATTATATTTTTGAGCGTCTTCCCAGATTCATATTTTTCTACGTCATTGTTTCTTTCCTTTTTTGCACATTGAATAAAATAAACAATAAATACTGCAAATAAGACAAGAAAAATTGCTCCTCCAATCAAACGATGGGTATCCAACAAGCCAAAAAATGATGAGAGTAAGAGAACAGCAGTCACTCCTATGATAATGGGCATCTCACGTTTTATGATGGTTTTTTTGATTTTTATTGGTCTAATTATTGCACTTACTCCAAGTACAAGTAAAAGATTTGCAACACAAGAGCCGATGATATTTCCCATAGAGATGTCTGCATGCGATTGAAAAGCTGCACCAACTGAGATTGCAAATTCAGGTGCGGAGGTACCAAATGCGACAACAATTACTGAGATAATTAATGAAGAAATACCAATTTGAGCTGCGGTTTTAGATGTTCCATCCACCAGGATGTCCGAACACTTGTAGAGAAAAATAACCCCAACAATAAACGCTAGAATTGCAAGACCTATTGAAAGCATAATGACTCATAATCAAAACGGTTATTTATATATCTAAGTAAAAGATCAACCGTCAGTAGATAATATCTGGTGCCCTAAATCCATAAAACAAACCTTTTTGTATGGATGGCAATTAAGATTTTCTGAGTTAACATGTCAAAGGGAAGTCTTACATTCATAGGTTTAGGCATACACGATGAAAAAGACATATCATTAAAAGGCCTAGAGGAAACCAACAATTGCGACGAAGTCTATGCAGAATTCTACACTGCAAAGCTTATTGGAACTAACATAAACAAAATTGAAGAAAAGATTGGAAAAACTATTGAGATACTTTCAAGAGAAGAAACTGAAAAAGGTGATAAAATACTAAAGTCTGCCACTGATAAAAATATTGCTTTTTTAACATGCGGCGACTCAATGACTGCTACCACTCACGTTGATCTTAGACTAAGAGCTATAGATATGGGAATTAAGACAAAGGTTGTACATGGTAGTAGCATCATCACCGCGGTTCCAGGCCTGCTTGGTTTACAAAATTACAAGTTTGGTAGGACGACAACACTTGCATTTCCGGAAAAAGATTATTTCCCAACAAGTCCTTACGACGTTATAAAGGATAACAAGGAGATGGGTTTACATACTCTTGTACTTCTTGATATTCAGGCAGATAAAGAAAGATATATGACAGCTAATGAAGGCATGGCGCTATTACTAGAAATGGAAAAAAAATTAAAGGAACAAATTATCACTGAAGATACCATAGTTTGCACAGTAGCTCGTGCAGGATCATCAAGCCCAACCTTGATGGCGGACAGAATGGACGTTTTAAAGGACAAAAAGTTTGGTCCGCCCCTTCACACATTGGTTGTACCAGGAAAGCTTCATTTTATGGAGATAGAGGCTCTTGAGAAACTTGCAGGTCTGCCCGTGGAACTTGGTAAAAAATTACAAAAACTATAATAACTAAGTGCGGTATTATTCTGAAAAATAGGGGATCTAGGATGCAACAAAAAGAGAATATTGTCGGTTTTATATATGGAGAGGTCGGCTCGACTGAGTTTAATTTCACAGTAAACAGCCAAGGCATACGAAAGTTTGACTACATATATGCTCCTCACAAAGAGGGAAATATGCTTGCCCAGGTAATGGACATCAAGCAGCTCTCTGACTTCAAGTTTGAGGAAGCTATACGTATGACAAGCGAGAATGAAATTCCTCACATCAAGAACAAAGTTTCCGCATTTGCAGATGTAGTCGGATATCGTGACAAAAAAGGGCTTTTGCAGTCACCCCGTACTCCTTTCGATGCAGGCAGCGGAATCGTACGTGCTGATGAAGATCTTATTAGGCAGGTTCTAGGACTGAATGCTGCCAAGGAAAATGGAGCATATATTGGTCTATTGAAAGGACACGATCTGAAAGTTTATCTGAATGTCGATTCACTAGTTCAAAAGCATATTTGTGTACTAGCAAAAACGGGTGGTGGTAAGAGTTATGCATGTGGTGTTCTTGTAGAGGAGTTATTAAAGAAAAAAATACCAATGGTTATAATTGATACACATGGAGAATACCACTCACTTACAAAGCCAAACAAGAGCCGGAAAGATCAGAAAAACATGGAGAGGTTTGGCGTCAAGCAACGAGATTATTCTAGCCAAATGACTGAGTTTTCCCCACTTGGCGGACGAGGTAGTGTAAAACATCTTACTCTTGGTGGCCAAAATCTTGAAGCACGTGAGATAACAGATCTCCTTTCTGCAAAGCTATCTGGCCCCCAGATAGGAGTATTATATCAGGCAATCAAAGAGGTTAAAGAATACAAACAAATCTATGATATTAGAGACATAATAGATGCGGTTAACAGAAGTAAAAGTAACGCTCGATGGAATGTTATAGCTTCGCTTGAATCACTCGATTCAATAGGCGTTTTCTCAGAAAGTGGAACATCTATGGGCGAACTTGTTAGAAGTGGAAAGTGCTCCACAATCAACATGAAAGGCGTTCCTCCAGATGTACAAGAGGTTGTTGTAGCTCGTCTAACCAAAGAATTGTTTGATGATCGTAAAGCTGGTAAAATCCCGCCGTTTCTATTTGTGATAGAAGAAGCACATAACTACTGTCCCGAACGAGGGTTTAGAAGTGCCGTTTCATCCAACATTCTGCGTACAATTGCTTCAGAGGGTAGAAAATTTGGAATGGGGCTGTGTATTATCAGCCAACGTCCAGCCAAAGTAGATAAAAACATAATTTCACAGTGCAATACAAATGTAATTCTAAAAGTAACAAATCCCAATGATCTCAAAGCCATTATTCAATCAGTCGAGGGTTTAACTAATCAGACGTACCGCGAAATACAACGTCTTCCAATTGGTGTAGCCCTCATTTCTGGTGCTTCTCTTCAGATACCAATTATGACTGAGATACGTACCCGGGAGACAAGCCATGGCGGTAAATCAGTAAACATAACAAAAGGAGGAGGACTATCTGACAAGCCCCCAAAGATTCCGAATATGCCAACACCTACACCCCAACCAAGAGTGCAACCTGAAATTCCAATTGACTTCCCCGAACCAACACCAGATAGAAGCAAATCCACAAAAAAAGCTTTGAATGTAAACAGAGTAGCAAAGAGACTGGGGTGGGTTTCTACTGGTGATCCAGACGAAGCAATAAAGATACTTACAAAAGAAGCCGAAAAGATGAAAGAAAATGTCTACAAATATCTAGACTCTCTGGCTAAACTCGGTGAAAACTATTGTCATGAGGAAAATCCAGAATGTATCAAATGTCCAATGAAGGAAAGTTGTAAATACCGTGCTTCATATGGTAAAAAAGCAGGATTTTTTAGGAATAGATAAAAGATATGCATGGATAAAAAAAGCAGAAGTATTGCGGGTTTGGTTCTCGTTTTACTTATACTAATTATGTCCACATCTGGATGCTTAGAGTATTTTAACTTTGATTTTGGTGGCGGCACAACATATGAATCTCACCCTACAAAGGTCAGATACATAATCAGTTATGGATACAAAGTGAACTGCAGTGGGACCGGGGAACATACAATACATTATGACTGTGATCTCCCAGAAATCTTGCTTGGATCAGTATCCACGGAGATATTGTACCAACAAGATTATGAAAGTATTTCACTAGTAAATAATACAGTCCTAAAATGGAACATAAGTGGAAAAGATAGTCATTATTATGAATTAGGTATCCGTGCAAATGTCGAAGTGGAGAGTTTTCTTGTTACCGATCTAAATGGCAATGATGCACTGACATTACAAGAAATTAAAACATTTTATCCGAATCTTGTAGATCAATACTGCAATGAACAGTCAGATAATAATGTAGTATACATAGATCCAGATAATTCCAATATAAAATCAACCGCTCAAACTGTGTTAAAACAGACAAATAGCAACAACTCATTTATTGTAGCAAAAGAACTTTTTACCTGGCTTAAACAAAATACAGTCTACCAGATACATACGACTAATAATGTTCAACCTGCAATCAAGACTTATCAACTGGAATCGGGAGATTGCGATGACCTTTCGTTTCTTTACATCTCATTATGTCGTTCAGTAGGTATACCTGCAAGATTCATAAGTGGATTTCTAGCAGAAGAATCAAATGGAGTTGTCAGTGCAATTGGCCATGCATGGGTTGAGATTTTTGTAGGGGAAAGCATCAGCAGCGATGGATGGATACCAATTGAATGTTCATGTGGTGCTAGCATAAAGACAGAAATAAATCAGAATTTTGGAGTGGAAGACATTAGCCATCTGCGATTATTTAAAGACGATGGGAGCAATGAATCTCTGAACGTGTCTGTTTCCGGACCCCGCGTGATATACGACACAAACATAGATGTTGATATGACATCATTCGTAGAAATTGATAATTATATTGTACTAGAATCAAAAGAACTTTTTATCGACAAAAATGGTAACAGATCATACGAGTAGTACAAACGTGACCTGCCGATATACAACCTTATGAATATACAGGCAACAAAAGAAATACTTCGTCAACGTAAGTGGACGGTATAGAAAAAATTCAATAAATGAAAAAGATAGAAGCTGAAGATACAGAAAGCTTTAATCGTTTTTTATTTCAATTATAGCTTCTTTATTAACTCAGCTATTTTTTCTCTTTTTTCTTCCTCATCTGGTAGAGTTATAGATGCTTTCCATTTTTTTGTACCATCTGGGAGATGATAGCCTCGTGAAAGTGAAACGAACTCTCTTTCTCCATCGTCACCAACAGCTTTCTTTCTAGCGACCTCTATAAAGTTATTTCTTCCAAATTCTACTTCTTCTGCGGTTATTGTTTCAAATTCGACCATTTTTCACCTCTTTACCCAACGTAAAATAAAGGTGGAATTTAAACTTTTGTACCATGCAACCATATAAAACCTGTCAATCAATTTCATAAATGACTGGAGTTCTACCACTTGCACATCATCTAGAAGGGAGTAAAATGATAGACAGTTAATCTTCCATTGCATATTGCGTTAGATTTCCGTCATCCTGTTCTTCGAATAATGGTATTTGCTTAGGCGCCGTATAAGTTATCTTAACTCGTGATTCCATCTCATCCTCACCTAACCCCCATAACAACTGTTTCTTTAAAAAACTAGGGATTTTTTCACTTTTTAAGTTGCTAAATTAACAACCATTTAGTAGGACACTCTAACATCTTATTTCTCCTAGAAATCATCTTTTAAAACGGTTGTAGTGATAGTGATTTAACTGCATAATCACCTGCGAAAAAACTACTTAAAACCCATCCCAATCTTAGGTGATGGAAGTGATTAAAAAATCTGGGCTGGTGTTTTTAGAAAGGAGTGCATCATCATCCCATCTCAACCGCGATGAGAAGTTTTCCCCAGATTTTTCTTCTCATTCCTCAAAAGAACTACTCTTTTTTCCCTGAAAAATTTTGAAGGACATAACTATTGTTGTAACACAAAAAACCAACAAAAGCTAAGATATAAAGAGCAGGACATATGACAAGATCGCCTGCAAGTAACTTATTAACCAGCCTGAATGGAAAAAATGTGTAATTGAACTCTCAATATTATATCCCTAATCCAATTCTCTGAACAAATAACTGTCAGCAATAGTTACAACAATCATGTAGGATAAAAAAATAAAAAAAAGAACTGGCGGCGTTGTTTGTCATCTAACAAGCAAACCCGCCATTTACTAACTGTAATCTATTTATTTCTTCTTTCCCGTTGTTGTCTTACCATGTGCTTTCTTCTGCGTTGTTGTCGCTGTTGCCGTCGTCGTTCTTTTTCCTGCTGCTTCCTGTGTTCTTGCTGCTATTAAACACCCTCTTGCAACTGAATGCAATGGATCCTTGGCACGTACCATGTTCGATATGTCAATTTTAAGCTTTGTTTCTCTTAATTTCTTCTCAAACAGATCGAAAAATCCTTTGGGTATTGAACTTCCACCTGCAACCGCAACAGGAAATGATACTTTTGGCGGTGCTATCTCGGAAAGTCTTTTATCTAGATTCTTAATAATATACGTAATCAAGGCATCATAGTATACAGTAAGAGCACCTTTTACGCTACCAAAATCAACATCTGTACTACCCAACTTAGATTCTGCCTCTTTTGTTGCGCATACATGCTCTTTTGGTAACCCTGTTGTTTTTGAAACTTGCTCGTCGATCCAATCTCCGCCTTTACCTATACTGAAAGACATAAGAGGCGTAGCT
>JAUWOO010000129.1 GCA_030612095.1 Thermoplasmatota archaeon
AGTAAAGGGATCATACTGTGATTCAATATATTCGACCATGGTGTCATTAAAACCTTTAGGAATTACAAGTGCAACAGGTTTATCTTCATCATGCATAAACTCAGTAACATTTTTTCCAGGTTC
Organism: Thermoplasmatota archaeon; assembly: GCA_030612095.1. Classification (GTDB taxonomy): domain Archaea; phylum Thermoplasmatota; class E2; order DHVEG-1; family DHVEG-1; genus JAUWWG01. Next base: position 124 of record JAUWOO010000129.1, read on the forward strand.
AAGTTCTACAACATTTACGCAAGAGATGTTATTAAGATTTGCAACAAACTCCTCCGAAATTGTTGTTTTATCTAAATCCTGAACGACAATATCAAATTCAGCTTCATCCCCACCAGAAAAAATTGCTCCAAAAATCAAAATAAGAAGAATGGGAAATAAAACAGTCCAAAAAACAGTGCCAGGACTGCGCAGCCATGTTTTAATATTTGCATGCAAATCATAGAATATAAATCTAAAATTCATTATTCTGCCTCCGAAAGTTTAGCACCAGTAATCTTAAGAAAAATTTCTTCCAAGTTTGAACAGCGGATATCAATATTTTCATAATCAATACACTCATGTTTTAATATTGATAAAACGTCAAGTACACGTTCTTTGAACTCAATTTTGATTGCAATATCGTCATTTCCTTCGGCATGGGCATCAAAACCATTCTCTTTTAAAACATCCACTGCATCTTTAGAACTGCAATTTTTAATTCGTAATATACTTCCTTCCCCATGTTTATTAATTAATTCATCAAGAGTGCCCTCAGCAATAATTTTACCCTTATGAATATTTGCTATATGGTCAGCCAAATACTCTGCTTCTTCCATATAATCAGTAGTTAAAAACACTGTTTTTCCACGATTTCGTAAACCTGCGATAACCTCCCATACTTCACGTCTTGCTTTTGGATCAAGACCTGTTGTTGGCTCATCAAGAAAAACAATATCAGGATCGTTTACAAGAGAAATCGCAACACCGACTCGCTGTTTGAGCCCACCTGAAAGATCCTTGTAATATTTTTTTCTCTCATCATTAAGATCCATAGCGTCTATAATACTGTTAACATCTGCTGTTTTTTTGTAAAGCTTTGAAAAATACACGAGTGTTTCTTTCACGGTGAGTTTTTCAAATGAATGAAATTCCTGCGGAAGAACACCGATTTTTTCTTTTACCTCATTAAAAGAAGTTTTGATGTCTTTGCTTAAAATCTTGATGTTACCTGAAGTGGGTTGACGTATTGATTCTATCATTTCAACTGTTGTTGTTTTTCCAGCACCGTTGGGTCCTAAAAATGCAAATATTTTTCCTATTTGAACTGTAAAGGAGATATTGTTAACGGCAACAAGATCACCATATACTTTTGTTAAATTTGTAACTTCTATCGCGGCATTTTTGGTCGAGATTAACTTTTCAAACGTAACCTTTCCCCCAGTACCACACCCCGTGCAGACGAGTTCAACAACATCACCAGGACTACCGGAACAGGATAATATCTTGTGACAATTGGGGCATTGAACAGTCTTTTGAATCATGATAGTCTACCTTTTAAATAGCCCATACCATATAAATTGGCATATTTATGTTTTGAGGTTGCAATAAATTCTTTTTTATAAAACTGTCAAATTTTACATCTTTTTAGCTTCTACTATTAGGAGAGAAATTATTCTATTGAAAAGGACATTCGTTAATCATCATAATCTTTATTAGGAAAATTAAATTATCAAGTCATATCTCAATGATAAAATAAACTGGTGAGTTTGACATGGAACTAGATTTTATTCGAAAGTTAATAAAACCGTCCGATACAAAAATTGTCATGTTAGTAATGGATGGAATTGGTGGACTTCCAAAAGAGGAAAATAACCTAACAGAACTAGAATCAGCAAATACCCCGAATTTGGATAATCTAGCGAAAAAGAGCATATGTGGTTTGCAACAACCTGTATGCACTGGCATTACCCCAGGCAGCGGCCCCGGACACCTTGGCATATTTGGTTATAATCCTGTTAAATACCAAGTAGGTCGAGGGATACTGGCAGCGCTTGGCATAGGTTTTGACCTACTACCAGGTGATGTGGCAGCTCGTGGAAATTTTTGTACAGTAGATGAAAACGGATGTGTTTTAGATCGGCGTGCGGGACGTATCTCCACAGAGAAAAATCAGGAACTCTGTGAGCTTTTGCGTGGCATTGAAATACCAGATGTAAAAGTTTTTGTTGAAACTGTTAAAGAACATAGGCTACTTCTTGTGTTACGGGGAGAAGGATTATCTGGTGATCTTAATGACACTGATCCACAGGAAATAGGTAAAAAACCGCTTGATTTTAAAACAACATCACATGAAGCTGAAAAAACAGCCAATTATGTAAGGAATTTCTTGGAACGGGCAAACAATGTTTTATCTGATCACTACCCATCAAACATGATACTGCTACGCGGTTTTTCCGAAAAACCAAACTGGCCTACCTTCGAAGAGGTATTTGGCCTTAAAAGCGCAGCAATTGCAGCTTATCCAATGTACCGCGGTCTAGCAAAACTATTGGAAATGGACATATTGGAAACTGGGACAACGATAAAAGACGAGTTTACAACATTAGAAAATAATTGGAATGATTATGACTTCTTCTATTTACATGTAAAAAAAACTGATAGCTATGGCGAGGATGGTAATTTCGACCGGAAGGTATCTGTAATTGAAGAAACAGATAGGGAAATATCACGACTCCTGGACCTAAATCCTGATGTAATAATTGTAACAGGTGATCACTCTACACCTTCATTAATGAAAGCTCATAGTTGGCATCCAGTACCTGCACTACTTTACTCTAAATATTGCCGACCTGACAAAGTAGATCATTTTGGAGAACGTGCCTGCATAACTGGAGGACTTGGACCCAGATTCCCAGCCGTAGATCTGATTCCATTAGCTTTAGCTAATGCCAAGCGTCTAGAGAAATTCGGAGCTTAAACAAAATATGAATTACACCCCATAAAGAAAATAATATTTGTCCTTTAGATACTCAATAAAGACCTTGGAATTTAACCCCTCGCCACATGTGTTTTCAATTATTTCATCAGCAGTCATCAAGCAACCATACTTATGAACGTGCTCCCTGAGCCATGCAAGAATGTTTGTGAAATTACCCTGTTCAATTTCCTCTGTTATGTCAGGTTTTTCCTCCGAAAGTTGTTTGAACAGCTGGGATGCATAGATTGTTCCTATGGCATAAGTTGGAAAATACCCAAAACTACCACCGCTCCAATGCATGTCCTGCAACACGCCTTCCTTGTCATTTTTTGGAGTTACACCAAGCATTTCATCCATCTTTTCATTCCAAAATCCTGGCAACTCAGATACTTTTATTTCTCCATCGATGAGAGCCAATTCCAGTTCAAATCGCAATATAACGTGTAGGCAATACGTCAGTTCATCTGCCTCAACTCTGATGAGTGAGGGTTTTACCCGATTTACATGTCTATACCAGGTGTCCAAGTCAACATCTTTAAACTGTTCTGGAGAGGTCTTTTCAAATACCGGATAGAAATACTTCCAAAAGTGTTTATTGCGAGCAATCATATTTTCCCAGAAACGAGATTGAGATTCGTGCAATCCCAAAGAAGGAGAATCCGATATTACCGTATCTTTAAAATCACCCTGTGGAAGTCCTAATTCATACAATGCATGACCCCCTTCATGAACTGTAGACAAAAACGAAAAAAGTGGGTTTTCATGTTCAAAATTTGTTGTGATTCTCACATCATCGTTTCCCATGGAAGTGGTAAATGGATGAGTAGAAACATCAAGCCTTGACCGTTCTTTGGAAAGATTCATTTTCTTAATGATCAAATTACATATTTCTCTTTGTTTTTCAACATCAAATTTCTTATCAAAATTTTGTTGTTTATTGTAGATATCACTTGAGGTAATTTTCTCTAGAATGTCGATAAGTTGAGGTTTGAGGTAGTCAAACTCTTTCTTTAATTTTTCAACAGTCATCCCCTCTTCATAGTCATCAAGAAGACTATTGTATTCAGGACCAGGTAAATTGATAAATCCGCAATACTCCTTTTCGAAATCTACAATTTTTTCCAGATGTGGAGCAAATAAAGGAAACTTACTTTTTTCTCTTGCCTCTTGCCATGCAGCATAAGCAATGGTTGTTGTCTTGGCCATTTTTTCTACAAAATCAGATGGAACTTTTCGTGATTTTTCTATGTCTTTTTCAAGTCTTAAAACAACAGCCCTATCTTTTTTTTCCAACTTTTCTAGATTATTCGGACTTGCCAATTTTCTCACATAATCCCACAGTTTATCAGAGGTAAACCTCTCATGGGACAGTCGCGATATGAGCGATATTTGATCTGATCGTTCCGTTGCCCCTTGAGTGGGCATATATGTCATTTGATCCCATCCAAGAAGTGCTGCTATTCCTCCAAATTTTGTAAGTTCCTTCTGTTCTTTGTATATAAAGTCGAGTGATTCTTTCATACATTTCCTCCTATTAAATCTCAATTTCTATACCAACGGGACAATGATCAGACCCCATAATATCCTGCATAATAAATGCTTTTTTAAGATGTGGTAAAAATTCATTATTTACGAAAAAGTAATCTATCCTCCAACCAACATTTCGTTCACGAGACCGGGGCTGCAGATCCCACCAAGAATATTGATTCGATTCTTTGTTGAAATGTCTAAATGT
>JAUWOO010000003.1 GCA_030612095.1 Thermoplasmatota archaeon
GCATTTTTTTCTCCAAACGAAGTTGCATATGTTTTCACCCCAAGTTTACGATCTCCTTCCATATCATGTATTCCTTCTGGAAGATCATGGGCATTATCTGCAAAATAGGTAAAAAGAACAAGAAGAATCATATTTTGAATCCCCCTATCACCTGTTGAAATCGCTCCAAATAAAGGCAACTCAAAGATAAGATCCGTAGATTGCGGCAGTACTGTCCATACCGCGAGAAAACCAAATATTGCTACAGTAAGCCATTGCATTGGCGTAAATATTTCTGAATATGCAGGTATCTTGATGATTTTTTTTAAATATTTATTATGAAATGCTACAAATGAAGCTGTAGATCCTACAAGTATAAAACACCAGACACTAACAATGATTGCAAAAATGAAAGTCATTGCTGAGAATACCAGCGCCATCGCAAAGAATTTTTTTTTACTTATTATACCGGCTGGTACCGGGCGATCTGGGTGAACAATAGCATCAATATCTGCATCTGTTATGTCATTCCATATAAGTGCTGCAAAGAAACCGGAATACATAGTTAGAATTGTCAGAATTATTATTCTCACTATCTCCAAATCATACGTTTGAATTCCATATGCTAACATCGGAACGCTGGCATACATTAGAATATAACTCATCAATTCATAAAATGGAAGAGGGCGCCAGTCAGCAAGAAAATTAATCGATTTTTTCAGTACATCGCATTTTCTGTTTCTGGTCTTTTCTACCATTAATCATCATCTAAAAGTGGTTTTGATAAATGCATTAATTTAAAAACATGTTATTGATATGTGATTATTAACATTACCGATATTCTATCGAAAAGTGGTGAGATGGAAAATGAAGAAAATAATGGTTGTAGATAACGAGCCGGATATTGTCGATCTTACTAGAACAGTTCTGGAGATAGGTGGCTATAATGTTGTACCGGCATACAGTGGAGAGGAATGTCTGAAGAAACTTGACGAAGAAAAAGTAGATCTGATTCTTTTAGATATAATGATGCCAGGGATGAGCGGCTGGGACGTATTTAACAGAATTAATAAAAAATCCCCGGAGATCAAGATAGCCTTTATGAGTGTACTTGAAATATCAGATAAAAGAAAACAAGTGCTCCTGGACGAAGGCCTGGCTGATTATATAATGAAACCTTTTGATAAAGATACCTTGTTGGACAGAGTCGATCATATCCTGAAGAACTAAAGGTAAATTCGGTTTTTGGGTAAGAACTGTATAGCAAATCCTTTATAAATGGAACTAGAAAAATTAAAGTAGAACTAGGAAAATCTAGGAGATGGCTTTTGATCTGTAAGAACTGTAATAGACGATTTGGTATCGATGGTGTCAATTACTGGAGTGTTAAGCTTGGTTTATGTTCAATTTGCAAGCACACAGAAATTGCTATAGATGCAGAGCATACTTACTAAAAAGTACATGTAATTTATTCCCCGACTTTGAATCTATACCACATGAATTTTTAGTTTTTCTGCAAAATCCTTTACCTGTGTGTATTCCTCCTTTAATATCGATCTTCTTAAATCCACATATTCATAAGCACGATACTCTGACCGATACTGATCCATCAAATTAACAGCAACCTCGGGAATTTCATTACTAATCCATTCTAAAATATGCTTGGAACAACACATTACATGACTTGGTAAAATAAGATGTCTTACAATTATTTCTCCCTGATTATATGCTATTTTATGATTTCTTTTTATTATCTGGATATAGTTGTCAACCTTAGATAATTCTTTGGCGCAATCATCATTACCAAATTTAAAATCAGTAAGATATACATCGATTATTCCATTCAATAGATTCATAGTTTCTTTTGAACAATACATATTTGAATTCCATATTTGCGGTACATTTACATTCAATTCCTTTAGGACTTTAAGGATATATGGCAAGTTTGGTGTTGGATCCCCTCCAACCCAGTTGACATTTCGTGCCCCTTCACTTCTTCTTTTACTAATTATGTTTGCAAGTTTTTCCGGTTCTACATAAAAACCGCTAATTTTCTGACTTATGTCCCAATTTTGGCAAAAAACACATTGAAATGTACAGCCTGAGAAAAAAATTGTATGTGATGGTATAAGCACTGTTTCTTCCCCAAAATGCAAGAATTCAGATACGATTCTTGCCATCATCACATTGCATTCTCCTGAAGTTTTTTCACGATCAACCAAACATCTTCTCTCACAGAAACTACAACAGTGAAAAATTCGGTTGGCAATTTCAATTTTAAGATCAATCAGAGAGTGTTCTGGTTCTACACCAGATACATTCATCTTTTTAAGAGCAGAATCATGTTTTCTCCATAAAGAATCGATTGAATCAGAACTATCAAAAGAAACAGGAATATACTTACACTGAAGGTACCGTGCATTTAGATTTCCTTCTAAAATATTAAAGTAGTCCGAGAGGATAAATCTAAGTTCATTCATTTTCAATTTGATATTGAGACAATACATTTAAAAACTATAGGTATCGTTATAATCACCATATCTAAATAATGGTAAGAATAATATGATCTGCATAAAAAGATTAGCTGTTGGCGTGCTACTTCTTCTAGTGGTATCGAGTGTAAGTCAGGCGTATGCACAGCATTCGGTTGGAGGTGAGATTAACCACAATACATGCCAAGAGAATTATACAAGTGCAGTAGAAGATATCGATAGAATTGTTTTATTTATGTTGAAGTTAGGTCATATGCCATCACTAGCTGTAAACATTGTGAAAAAAAACGAAGTCGTTTTAACAAAGATGTATGGAGAGGCTATAGAAGGATCAGGAATTCCACCAACAAAAGACACTGTATATCTTGCAGGATCAATATCAAAGTCAATTACAGGAACGGCAGTTATGCAACTATGGGAACAGGGAATGTTTGATTTGGATGATGATGTGAACGGATACTTACCGTTTTCATTGAGAAACCCGCATTTTCCCGATACGCCGATTACATTTAGAATGTTACTTGCTCATGCATCTGGTCTTGCAAATGTACAATGGCGTCTGTTTTTGTACTTTTCATTGTTGAATCGCTCCGTGGAACGACTAGGAGATTATCTGACACCGGGCAATCCTTTGTATCGGCCGAGTAATTGGTGTGATTTCTCACCAGGTAGCGGCAGTTATTATTCATCAGTTGGATATGAACTACTTAGTATACTCATTGAGAGACTGTCTGGAATGTCATTCGTTGATTATTGTCGTAAATATATATTCGAGCCATTGAAGATGAACAACTCCAGTTTTGTTCTAAAGGATATTGAGGATGCGAAATCTGCAGGATTCTATGCATGGTTGCTAGGGACATATGTTAGACTTCCCCACTATGAAAATCATAACGCAGCAGCTGGTGGTTTGCAAACAACGGCAGAAGATCTTTCGCATTTTTTAATCATGCATATGAATGATGGCAAGTATGATGGAGTGCGTGTTTTGAAGGAAGACACTGTTAGATTGATGCATTCGATTCAGTATGACAATATTCCAATTAAAGATCTTAAAAGAGATGGTAGAGGGTATGGTTTAGGCTGGATTGTATGGCCAGAAGATGAATCTGATCTTTCTACAGCAATGCAGGGTCACTTCGGGAATGTACCTGGAGGAATTACCTCAATGACATATCGGAATGATACAGGCGTGGTGTTGTTAAGTAATCAATGGTTACTTGCGAGACCTTTGCAGCTTAGGGCTATGAGATACTTACGAAACTTGTTTTTTGATTTTGGTGACTCTCTATAATTTTACTTCAGCTAGATTTGCTCTCGCTTCAAGATGGCATTTTCTAGATTTGTATCCCTTAAAATTCTCCGTTCAAAATGGATATCTGGCAAACCAGCCGCTCTAAAACGTTAACTCGTTGTACCCATAACATCCAGATGTATATCATATGAAAGTGTTTTTTTAATTTATAGAAATCTTTTCTATATGTAACAGAGTTCAATCTAATCTTAGCGTTGGATTATGCACTTTGAAAAACAAAAATAATCTAAGGATTTTAGTCTTTATTGTTGGAGTCACCGAAGGGCTCTATAATAAAAGTATAGGTTAGTAACTAATTCATCATCACGGCCTCTCGAGCCGTATACTCGTGTTCAAATCCCGACGGGAGCACTAAATCATTTTCAATACTTTAAATATTATTAATTTCTGCAAATATTAAAAGAGCATTTAACCCATTGCACAATGATTTTACAATATGAAATAATTTTGTCACTTGCTGATTATGATGTTAATAGGCGCATACCAAAATTGATGTTTTAGAGGTTCAAAGCCGCACATTAAAAAATGCACCATATGTTACATTTAACAGGAGGAAAATCCTTATGCAAGCCGCCGAAGGGAGTTGAACCCCTGACCTGCTGATTACGAATCAGCCGCTCCACCAGCTAAGCTACGGCGGCATTTTAAGGGTTGAATATGGTTCACCAATAAAAAATTGCCTGTTGTTTTACTTCCGCAATCTCTTTTTATGTGTATCCAATACAATGTTTGAATGATTTGTGGTGTGGATGAAGCCGGCCGAGGTCCAGTTGTTGGTCCGTTAGTAATCGCTGGAGTTACCTTTGAAAATGATTTGGAATTAATAGAAAATAATGTGCGCGATTCAAAAAAAATTACACCTAAAAGAAGAGAAATACTATCTAAAAGAATAAAAGAATCGGCAGTAAACTATGAGATAATTCTCATTTCTGCATCAGATATTGACCATATGCGGAAAGTTATGACGCTAAATGAAATAGAAGTGAACGCTTTTAGCAAGATCATAGAAAAACTAAAACCAGATATTTGCTACGTCGATGCTGCTGATGTAAATAATGAACGATTTGGTAAGAACATTCTATCTAGACTCTCATTCAAACCAGAGATCATATCTAAGCACAAGGCAGATGATATCTATCCCATAGTTGGAGCCGCTTCTATTTTGGCGAAAACTAGGAGAGATGAAGAAGTTCAGATGATATCGCAGGAATTGAAAAAGAAACTGGATATGTCCCTTGGTAGCGGCTATCCTGCAGATCCTGTTACGCAGAAATTTCTCAGAAAATGGGTAAAAACGTTTGGAAAGCTGCCACCCCATACCAGACATTCTTGGAAAACAGCACAAAATTTATTGAAGGAAAGCAAAATCAAAAAGTTAGACGAATTTTAATTTATGTGGCAGATATGCCAGCATCCCCTACGGGCTGGCAAGTCCTCCTCATTTATCGTCTTATTAATTCTATAGATGTTGATTTTGATATATATACGTAAAATAAGGGTCAATGAAACTATTCAATTCGGTTGTTTGGTTTTCAGAAGCTCATAAGATTGTGGTTATTAACATTACATATATTTTAATATATCTTTTTATATGCTTTTACAACTTACTATGCAGGGATAAAATATACAAAGAAATATGTAAAAATATATACAAATATATCTGTTAGGTTTAATCGACCCTTTTAGATAAGCACATAAGACAATTATTTACACTTGATATTAATTTCTCCGGATCGAGAGGTTTAGACAAGTAATCACGTATATATGACCCAAATCCAATCATCTTTTTATGATTTCTTGTTCCTTTTCCAGTAATGATTTCAATTTCTATATTTCTTGTTAATCCCCTGTTAACAATCTTTTTTATCGTATCCCATCCATCCATTTTTGGCATCATGATATCCATAAGTACTACTCCTCTGAAGCCTTTTTCCAATTCATTAACACATTTGGCTCCACCATCTACTGTGATTACTTCATAACCTTGACGTTCGAATAGAGTTCTCAAAGAGAATAATATATCTTGTTCGTCATCAACAATCATTACCTTTTTATCCATTTGTTTCACACCTCCAATCTCATAGGAGCATATCGCACCATGTCACTGTTTATCACTAATGATATATAAAGCTAACCTGCTAAAACGCCAATATGTAAAACTGAATGTTTTAACGTAAATCTATTTTCGATTTAAAAGAAGAGTTTCACTTTGAAAAACAAAAAAATTGGAAGAGGCAGTAAGACTCACTCTCTTTTACAAGGGTCAAGTATATCTTACTGAACTCTAGTTTCAATCCATTGGTTTTCTCACTGGTTATTCTCTTGGAATTCCTTCATGAATTCGACAAGTGTCTGTACACCCTCTACAGGCATGGCGTTGTAGATAGAAGCCCTCATACCACCTATGGATCTGTGACCTTTGAGACCTACAAGATCCCTTGCCAATCCTTCTGCAACGCACTTTGTTTCCAGTTCAGGGGTTGGCAGATTGAATGTCACATTCATCAGTGATCTAGAATCTTTCTTAGCATGCCCTTTGTAAAAACCATTAGAATTATCTATTACATCATAGAGTATTTTGGCCTTTTTTCTGTTTATTTTCTCCATAGCGGAAACGCCGCCAAGCTCTTTCAGGTGTTCAAGAGATAGCTTACACATATAAATTGCCCAACATGGACCTGTATTGAATAGAGAATCCTTTTCTGCATGAGTCTTCCATTTCTGCATGGTTGGCGTGTTCTCAGGCACCCTTTCCAGAAGATCATCACGTACTATTACTAAAGTAACTCCTGCAGGCCCCATGTTCTTTTGGGCACCGGCATAAATGACACCAAACTTCTTTGAATCAATGACACTGTCCATTATATGAGAAGACATATCACAGACCAGGGGAATATCACTTGACACTTTTGGCCATTCATGATATTCAGTTCCGTATATGGTGTTATTCCCCGTGATATGGGCAAATGCCGTATTGCCACTAAACTCTATATCCTTTGGAATATAGGAAAATGTTTCATCCTCGGAACTGGCAACCACTTTCACGTCACCATAGAACTTTCCTTCCTTGATGGCTTTCTTTGACCAAACGCCAGTGTTCACATACTCCATTGGTTTTTTCCCCACCCGGAGATTCAATGGAACCATATAAAATTGAGATGATGCACCACCCTGTAGCCACATGATTTTGTAGTCATCTGGAATTCCCATGAGTTCCCTAACTAAACTTGAGGCTCCCGTGTGCATTTTCGCATATTCCTTGGACCTATGAGAAAGCTCCATAAGAGACATTCCTGTGCCATCAAAATTCAAAAGATCTTTCTGTGCTTTCTCCAGAACTGGAAGTGGCAATGTTGCTGGACCTGCATAAAAATTGTAAACGCGTTTTACCATAATAATCACCTTTCTGTTGAAGCAGTGAATATACAAAAGGGATTTAAAGGATTCGGAGGGGAACTTTTTGGTAACAGTTGTACAACAAGCCCTTTATAACTAAAACAACAAAAAAGATGTCGTGAGGAAAAAGGCATGAAGAGATTATTTGTAAAGGCATTAAAAAACAAATTTAATATGGCAAAGGAAGACGCGATCGAGCTTGCCAAAACTGTTGAAGGTATTTTTAATGGTGAAAAAGAAATCGAGGATATGACAATCGACAAGTATGCAAGATCACTGTTTTACGAATTGCAAAGAGAACGACTACTCAAACTCCGAAGAGACGAGTATAAAGAAGAGGGAAAATATATCCGTAAATATTATTGGTCTTTCAATAACGACACAATAAAAGAAGCGGCATATGAAAAATATAAAGAAGAAAAATACCAAATATATCAAAAAATACCGAAAAACGCATGGGTAACTCGCACTTACTGTAACTAATTATTCATAGTAGGTGGATCAAGAAGCATCTTATACTGGTGAAAATCTCGGATATTCTTTTCTTTTTCGTTTCTCCCATTTATGTCTCGCCGTGTACTTACCAAAAGTTTGCGAAGGAAAACAATGCTTATAAAAAAACTTAAAAACGCCAGTACCAGAGCAAATTGACAGGAGACTTCCCTAAAAACCAAATCAATATCGACTAGCATATTGAAAACAAACCAAGACATGGATAACACTGCAAGTAAAAGAGAAAATGTAAATACCTTGGCAAGTGTTTTTTTATCAGTCATTTTACCCTTATTGTTGGGTTGTTTTGCGGGTACTTAAGTATTCCTCTAGTTTTTCTTCAAATCTATGTAATTTAAGACTTGATCGATCCATGATCTCGTTTGCAATATTTACCAGAAGATTAAGATACTCTTCATTGCAAAACAATTTGCCATCCTTTCCAATGGGTGAATCAAGACGCTCCGTGCTACAAATCTCAACAATAATTTTACGGCCAGTAGATTTCACTCCAGAGTTTTTAAACCCGCAAGAAATTGCAGTTTTCAACAAATTGTCTGTGGCATCGTGTGTATTTGCACCTATATGCAGTATGGGCGATTGCGCAAGTAACCAAAGCATTCCAGTCTTTGCCTTTTTTGCCGCTCCACCTATTTCGTCAGGTTCTATTTTCCTATGCCATTTCCCCAAAAATTCTGCGCCTTTTTTATCACCGAGCCGAGGTAATTCAATTAGAACAATTCTTCCAGCACAGCTACTAGAAGTGTAATAGTCATCAGACTCATTTATTATATCCAGTATTGCTTTAATTCCCTCATCTACCTTGTTTTCACTTTTGGCTTTTTCCAATGAATTAAGCGCTTTTTCTTTCGCATCTAAAAATTCTTTTTCCTTGGACATGCTAATCTTACCATATTTTGCTCATTTTCTCTCTTTTTTAATTTGAATGTCACGTTTCTTAAGTTCTTCAAAAAAAACCGTACAGGGAACAATCTCCTCAGGGCAAAAAACACCTCTTCTACTTATTGCACCATCTTCTAGCATTTGAGCAGTAATTGAAACTGGATAACCTGTTGTACGCATCATAGCAGAGATGTCATTTTTGTCATCATAATAGTCAATCATGGTATATTCCAAGGAATGTTTTTTGTCATTTTTCATTCCTTCACTTAAAACCTTGAGTAATACCACATCTTTTCCTGTAGTGGGAACATTTTTCAAAAGAAGGGCAATTAGCAAATCCCTAGGCATAATCTTTTGATTTCCAATATCAACTGTATTCTCTCCTGCAAGCCCCATATCTAAAAGAGGTTTAAATTTCTCACAATGACCTGGATATCTAATGGTCTTGTAATCAAGATAACCTATACATTTCCTATATGTGTAAGGAAGTGTAGAACAACCACCTGAAGTGGTAAACGCTTCCATATCTCCAAATGGTTTTGGAAAAGAAACCGTTTCAATATCACCCATAGATTTCTTTTTGATAATTGCACCATGATCAAGGACCATAGCATCTTCAACATATTCATTGATAAGCCCATTCGGTGAGAATACAATCTGATAGTTGAGTGGTGGTTTTGGATCCATCGGTAAACCACCCACTCTCAATTTCACATAATCAACAGAATCCATCTCATCGATTATATCGCGTGTAATAATGGATACTAATCCTGGTGCAAGTCCACAATCAGGAATAATTGTGACATCATTTTTTTTGGCCTTTTCAAAGAGACCTCGTTCACTCTCAACAATTTGGTTATTTCCACCAAGATCAAGAAAATGCGTCTTGGTTTCTATTGCAATCCTCGCCAGATCATAATTAAACCTGTAAGGAATTGCAGAGATTGCAATGTCAATATTTTGAAAATGTTTCTTTACTTCATTTGTATCTTCGACATTGAGATTTGCAAAATCTATGTTGTTTCCTCTAAGAAATTTTTCGGCAGATCGCAACGTTTCATCGTCTTTATCTGCAATAGTTATATTATCAAAATTTGAATGTTTGCATAGGTCATGTGCAATTGCTCTACCCATCATTCCAGAGCCAATAACAAGAATTTTCATAGTGTTTTTCTCCGCAGAATATTTTTTGTGAATGGAAAGTATCATTAAAAATCATTGCTCTGCAAATATTTCATAACCATTATATTCAACTACTTTATTTCAGGGGTAATAAGGGAGGTCAAATTATGACTGCAGAATTATGGGATAGCAAGATAGAATCAATGCCGCTAAAGAATCTTAAGGAATTGCAACTTAAACGTCTGAAAAAACTTGTGAGCACAGTATATGATAAAAACAAGCATTACAAAAAGAAATTGGACGATGCCCAGGTTAAACCAGGAGATATCAAAACTCTAAAAGACATAGAGAAAATCCCATTTCTAACAAAACAAGACTTACGTGAATACTATCCTTTTGGTCTTGTATGTACTGAGATGGATGATATTGTAGAGATTCATGCTTCTTCAGGTACAACTGGTAAACCTGTGGTCGGACCGTACACCAGAAATGATGTTGAACTCTGGGGTGAAGTAATGGCCCGTTCACTTTGGGCTAACGGAATGCGTAAGAATGACATCATGCAGAATTCATATGGATACGGTCTTTTTACCGGCGCTCATGGTTTTGAGAAAGGAGCCCAGAAAATAGGTGCAATGGTCATTACTATTAGTTCCGGCAACACAAAACGTCAGATTGATGTTATGAAAGATTTTGGTAGCACCGTTATTGCATGCACTCCATCTTACTCGCTATATATTGCAGAAGTTGCTGAGGAGAACGGCCTGGATCCAGTGAATGATTTCAAACTCCGTTTGGGGGTTTTTGGAGCTGAAGCATGGAGTGAGGAAATGAGAACAAACGTTGAGAAACGCTGGGGAATCACTGCCCATGAACATTATGGTCTTACGGAGATAATAGGTCCCGGCGTTGTTTCTGAATGTAAACATAAAAAATTACATATAAATGCAGATCATTTTCTAGCTGAGATAATTGATCCAAAAACTGGTGAAACTCTAGAGCCAGGTGAAGAAGGAGAACTTGTTTTTACCACACTTACTAAAGAGGCTTTTCCTGCCATCAGATTCAGAACAAAAGATCTTGCAACACTATATGAAGATACATGTGAATGCGGTCGAACTCTACCCATTCAATCAAGAATCAAAGGTAGAAGCGACGACATGATGAAAGTAAAAGGAGTTATTGTGTTTCCATCACAGATAGAAGCTGCACTAATGCAAGTCACTGGGGTAAGTGACAACTATCAAATAATAAAAACCAAAAAAGGTGATATAACTTCACTTTCTGTCGAAGTAGAACCAACTGAAGAACGCTACAAAGAAGGGCACCTAGACGATCTTGAAAAACAAGCTGAAGACGAGATTTATAGCATCTTAAATCTACATGTGCCAGTCAACGCTATTGAGCCAAAAACTATACCAAGGAGTACTGGAAAAGCAAAAAGAGTAATTGAGCGATAAAATTAGTAAAAAGGTGAGGATGAGAATAAGATGATAGAGGTGTTGGAAGGTATTTTGCCATATATATCTGGTCTTTACACTCTACCGTGGATACTTGTTGGATTCATTCTGACAATTTTAATTGCGAAAGTAACCGGTAGAGAAAAGATAGATAAAATAATGAAAAAAATTGGACTAATACTGCTGTACTTCTTTGTTCCTGTTCTCCTCTTTAGGATTTTTCTCAATACAAATTTTGGTGAAGAACAGATTAAGTTTTCAATAATAGTCGCTGCAATAATCTTTTTCATGTATTTGTTAGCATATATGTTTGCTAGATATAATATAAGAAAACAGGGACTCACCAGTACAAAGAAAAATCTCTATCTAAAAACGATACTTACAAACCAGGGACGAAGTTCTGCATTTATCGGTGGGGCAATGCTTGCAATTGAAGCATGGGCAGTCCCGGCTGGAATTTACATGGCACTTGTTGGTATCGGACTCTTCGCAATTATTCCATACATCCTGGCACATATGCACAAGAAAGAATCTATAAATCCAGGAGAAGCTGAACAAGTTAAAACTTTACCCTGGTATTTGAAACTTTATCCATGGTATCTTATTGCATTTGTAATTGCCGCAGTTACCATTCATGAAACCACAGGCGTTACAACCACAGATTTTGGTGATGCAGGGATTTTATTGAAATTTTACACAGCCATAACAATACCTGCTGCATTATACTATGTTGGAGCAGGAATACATCCAGCAGATCTTAAAGTATCTGAATTGAAAAAACTATGTGGAATGGATAAAAATAAGAAATGTGAAGACCATTGGACGTGGGTAAGAAATATGCTTATTCTAACAGTTGTAATAACTCCAATACTTACTGTTCTGGTATTTGGCCCATTCTTTGCACTTGGAGCAATACCTCCTGCATGGTTTGCAGTGATTATTATTAACTCAGTTCTTCCAATAACTAGTACCAATATATTCCTGCTACCTTATGGAATTGATAAAAAATCCACTGTTCATGCTGTTACATGGACAACACTTATATGCGTACCAATTATTGTAGCATTAATTATGATTTTTGGAATATATTTCGCATGAAAAACAACTAGAGATATTATAACTTCTTCAAAATAAGTTCTGCCACCTTTTTACCTGAAAGAAGCATACCACCAAATATAGGCCCCATTCTTTGTGAGCCATATACTGCATTTGCACACATACCTGCTACAAAAAGACCCGGATAAGCTTCCCCTGTATTTTCAACAACGGCCCGCTCACCAATATCTGCACACATTGATCTTTCATTCTCAAGATCTCCACTTTTCGTGTCTAAAGGACCGCATTTCTTACGCACGATTTTACAGATTTCGGCAGGGTGACCAGTAGCATCAATGCAATATTTAGCTCGAATTGTAAGTGGATCAACATGTAAGCCAGCAACTTCTATTGCACTCCAATTGATAACAAAGCCATTTACTTCTTTGTTTTTGTTTAGTAGGACATCTTCGACAGAGATTGCATTAAAAAATCTAGCACCTGCATCAATTGCAGATGAACAAAGTTTTGTAACTGCTTCTATAGAATCAGCACTATAATATCCTTTACCTTCATCGGTAACCTTGATGTTCGCTTCTTCAAGTAAATGCTTAGATTCTTTCTGAACAACAATAACTGGAAATGTCATACCACCACCCCACATACCACCACCAATTGAAAGCTTTCTTTCAAACAGAACGGTTTTCTTACCTGCTTTTGCCAAATACCGTGCAGCAATGAGGCCAGCGGGACCAGCACCAGCAATAGCAACATCAACATCGAAATAATCTTGAAACTCTTTAGAAAAACGATTAAATATAATTCTTGTTACAACAACGTCGTCAATCCCCATAAACAAAACCTCGCAGCGACTATGAATTAACCTGCAGTTATTAAAGATACCGTTAATCATTTACCACAGCAGCATGATACTATTCTGTGTTTACCGTTAGAATATTCCAACCAAATGATATGTTTCCAGTTATAAAACTAGCATCCGAGACGCTGACTGAACGTTACAATCCAAGTCTCTTTAACTATTTCTATGAAACATTTAATCAGGGGTTTTTGGTGGCCGAAAAGCATCACAAGATAGTGGGATTCATTGTAGGAGTAAAGACAAGTTTAGAAGGCGCAAGAATACTAATGATAGCAGTATCAGAAAAACAGAGAGGGCAAAACATAGGATCTGCCTTGCTAAATCACTTTTTGAAAGAGATAACTATCCGAAAAATAAAACACGTAGAGTTGGAAGTTAAAATAAGCAATAATGTAGCTATTGAATTCTACCGAAAACATGGATTTATTGTTGTAGATACAATATCAAAATTTTACCAAAGTGGCGAAGATGCATATACTATGCGCCTGATATTTTAAGCCTGAACCAGTTCTTTTTCTTTACTTGTCATAAAACGCTCAGACATTAAATCTAATCTACAAGAAATCTTTTCCAAGCCTGGGCAATCGTTGTCTGCCAAAAGGTCTGCAATGCCCTTACTCAGCTTGAATACTGCCAGCTTATGTTCTCTTTTAGATTTATAAACCTGATATGGAGTAACATCCAGTTTATAGTACGCCTGAAATGCACATGATCCATCATTTTCGACCATATCTTCCAAGTGGGTCTTCAGTTGAAGTAAAAACGTATGTAGCTGAATAAGTTCGTCTTTCTGCATTATAATCTTCCACCATCATCAAAATAATATGTTGAAATAAAACATAGGGTTTTTATCCTTTTCTATCCGCCTTTTAAATATAACTACTTCTAACTATACGAAAATGTAAAAAATGAATAGAAAAGATGTAGATTATTGTACATCTTTCTTAGTTAAAACCTTTACGGACGTGGGCATTTTTACAACATTGCCGATTTTTATACCGACTATTTCCTTTATGTTTTTATTATTTGCAATATCCAGAAGTCGCTGGGTGATAATACCATCAAATACCACAGTAGAAATATTGTCACTTTTCTTTAGTTCATCAGTTAATTCTCTCACCGGTATTTTCTTCAATTCCTTGTCCTTTCCATCAAGCAGCACTGCCTTCAAAGAACCTGAAATCTCATTGAGCATAGCTGCGTAGTTCTTCTGCCTTTCATCAGATACCTCTTTTCGCTTTTCTTCCACTGGGCCCTCAGAGCGTTGCTTCGTTTTTTGTTCACGTTTTTCTTTTTTAGGTTCGATATCTTTATCCTTTTTCTCGAGCTTTATGTCATACATCTCAGCATATTGTTCAGCCGGAATCTTATTTTTTAAAGACTTCATAATAAGCTTCTGAGGGATTTCTTCAACCTCGCGAGTCTGAGGAGCTCGTGCTACAAAATCGACATCTGCAGTTTGCAATAGTTCTTTCAAAATAAGTATGCCGCCCCGATCTCCATCGACAAAAGCAGTAGTAATCCGCTCCTTCGTTAAATCTATCACCGTTTTAGGTATATTTGTTCCGCCAACCGCTATGACATTCTTAATACCATATTTTAAAAGATTAAGTACATCTCTTCTGCCTTCAACAATAACAATCGCATCGCTTTTATCAATATTTGGGCCTGCGGGACAATGATCATGACCATAATTAATAATCTCTTCAATTTGTACTGCCTGCCTAACAGTATCAGCTATGCTTTCTCCATTGACCTTACTATCTTCAAGTACTTTATTCAGCAATTCTTTAGCTCGATCTATCACCTTTTTTCTTCGAACAACGCGCACATCCTCGACTTCTTCTGCAACAATAGTTGCCTTGCATGGCCCTACTCGATCTATACTTTCAAAAGCAGCCGCAAGGATTACTGTTTCAACCCTATCCAAAGACGTCGGTAAGGTTATAGTTCCGTTACTCTTCCCACCTTTCGACTCCAATTCTACTTCTATTCTTCCCACTCTTGCAGATCTTTGCAATTCTCTTAAATCTAGTTCATCGCCAAGAAGTCCCTCGGTTTGACCAAATATGGCCCCTACCACATCAGATTTCTCTACTATGCCATCTGCTTTAATATTAGCCTTAATCATATATTTTGTTGTTGATGGATCAATTACCATAACTTTCACCTCATTTAATTTTCTGAAAAGTAGCACCTTTATCCGCCTTTTAGCAAATAGTAGGTGTTGGACCTCACACTTATCTATTTTGGTAACCCGTGCAGGTCAGTATTTTTTGGTTAAGCGGTTAAGTTAAACTAACTACAATATTGATTAATTATACCTAATTAGTGCTATTTTTCATTAATATTATAGTCATATATGAGGCTTGCGCCATATTTAAATGTTGTGCTCATATTCAGCATAGAGAATTTCACATGAAAGAAAAGATTTACATTGGTGTGGCATGGCCCTATGCAAACGGATCACTACATCTTGGACATATGGCTGGATGCTATTTGCCCGCAGATATATTTGCACGATATAACAGAATGAAAGGTAAAGACGTACTAATGGTTTCTGGAAGTGATGAACATGGTACCCCCATTACAATCAGTGCAGAAAACGAAAAAACAACGCCACAGGCCATTGTAGACAGATACAATGCTGAGCATAATGAAGATTTGAAACATTTTGGTATTTCTTTTGATCTTTTCACGCGTACAACCACTGAAAATCATGAAAAAGTCGTGCAGGATGTCTTCCTAACTCTCTATGAGAAGGGGCATATCTACAAAAAAAATGTGGATGCGTTTTACTGCAATAATTGTAATCGTTTTTTACCGGATAGATACATAGAGGGAATATGCCCACACTGTGGTAATGAAAAAGCCAGGGGTGATCAATGTGATGAATGTGGGAAGATACTAGATCCATTGGAACTTCTGGATGTGAAATGTAAAATTTGTGGAAGTACGCCTGAAGTGAAGACGAGTGATCATCTATTTCTTGCGTTGAGTAAATTTGAACAGAAATTGCTTGATTGGATGGAAGATAGAAAACATTGGAAATCAAGCGTACTAAAATTTACCCAGAATTGGCTAAAGAATGGACTGGAAGATAGAGCAATAACAAGAGATATGGAATGGGGCATAAAAGTTCCAGTTGAAGGTTTTGAGGGTAAACGAATTTATGTCTGGTTCGATGCAGTAACGGGCTATCTATCTGCCAGCAAAGAGTGGTCGCAGAATTTAGGAGATCCTGATAAGTGGGAAGAATGGTGGAAAAACAAGCAGGCTAAGCATTACTATTTTCTTGCAAAGGACAATATTCCATTTCACAGTTTGATTTGGCCGTCTATGCTTATGGGTTATGATGATTCATTGAATTTACCATATGATATTCCCGCCAATGAGTATCTGTGCTTAAAGGGAGAGCAATTCTCTAAAAGCAGAGGACTTGGCATTTTTGTTTCAAATGTTTTAGAAAAGTTTGATGCCGATGCGGTACGATATTATCTTTCCATAAACATGCCCGAAAATAAGGATAGCAACTGGTTGTGGGATGATTTCGTAGCAAAAAACAACGATGAACTTGTTGGAACGTATGGTAACTTCATTCACAGAGTGGTTACATTCACACAGAAAAATTTTGGTGAAATACCAGATCAGGGAACGCTAGATGACTTGGACAATCAAGCAATTAAAAAAATAGAGGAGATATCCAAAGAGGCTAGTGATGCTTTAGAAAAATGTAGATTCAAGCAGGGTCTTAGAGCTGTGATGAGTCTAGCACAGTTCGGGAACTTCTATTTTGATCAGAAACAACCTTGGGCCCTAATAAAATCAGATAAAGACAAATGTGGTACTGTACTACATATTTGTTTGAAGCTAGCTAATGCATTAGCAGTATTTATGGCCCCGTATCTGCCGTTTTCATCAGATAAAATATGGAGTACTCTTGGCCATAAAAACTCAGTACATCTTGCTAGTTGGAATGATGCTTTGTCCGATTTGATTGTAGGCAATCCGTTAGAAAAACCAAAACCAATATTTAAGAAACTTTTATTGGAGGACTTTGTAACCGAGGCAGATCCATTTTCTAAGCTTGATTTACGCGTTGCAAGGGTAATTGATGCAAAAGATCACCCTCAAGCCGATAAACTGTATATGCTTCAAGTTGACCTAGGAGCCCTTGGAAAAAGAGTTTTAGTTGCAGGTATGAAACAACACTATACAAAAGAAGAAATTACAGGAAAAAATATTGTAATTGTAGTAAATCTTAAACCCGCTACAATCCGCGGTGTTAAATCAAATGGTATGCTTCTTGCTGCTAGCGATGGTAGTGGTGTTGTCTCCCTTCTCAGTCCAGAAGATGCCAGTCCAGGATCAGAGGTATTCATAGAAGGTATACCGAGAGAACCTGTCGGTGTCTTAGAGTTTGATGATTTTAAACAAGTGACCTTGATAGTAAACGAAAAACAAGAGACAACATACCAAGGAAAAACTCTGCAGAGTGAAAAAGGCAAAATCATTTCAGACAAAGAGGTTAAAAAAGGAGCGAAGATATCATAGAAAAAAATAAAAAAAAGTGGGAGAGGAAAAAAATGAGTGTTGTTACATATACAGATCTGCCGTTTAAGATATTTAAAAAAGGTAAAGTGAGAGATGTTTACGAAGTTGATAATAATCTTCTTCTCATTGTTACAGACCGTATATCTGCCTTTGATTATGTGCTGGAAGATCCAATACCGTACAAGGGAGTTTGCCTAACACAAATATCAAAATTTTGGTTTGATTTTTTCAAGGATACGATACCCAGCCATGTTGTTTCTGCTGATGTTGCTGATTTTCCTAGCGAATTGAGAGAACATGAAGATGTGCTTTCTGGCAGAAGTATGCTTGTGAAAAAAGCTGAAGTATTTCCTATTGAATGTATCGTGAGAGGATATATTTCTGGCTCAGCGTGGAAATCCTATAAGAAAGATGAGACGGTATGTGGTAGTAAGCTCCCAAGTGGACTTAAAGAGTCTGATAAGTTTGATGAGCCGCTTTTTACCCCGTCTACCAAGGCTGAAACAGGACATGATATCAATATTTCTTTTGAGGAGATGAAGAAGACAATTGGCGAGGAACCTGCAGAAAAGCTAAAGGATTTATCTTTGAAGATCTACAAGACTGCATCAGAATATGCACGTAAAAGAGGTATTATTATAGCGGATACAAAATTTGAGTTTGGGAAAATTGGCAATGAAATAATACTTGTGGATGAGGTTCTCACCCCCGATTCTTCACGTTTTTGGCCTGCGAATTTATACGAACCCGGGAAATCTCAGCCAAGTTTTGATAAACAGTTTGTCAGAGATTATTTGTCAAGTACGGGTTGGGATAAGAATTCCCCGCCGCCTCGCCTACCCAAGAATGTTATTTTAGAAACTCAGAATAAATATCAAGAGGCTTATGAAAAGGTTACAGGTAAAAAGTTTATATTTGATCAGACTACTGTAAAGAGAGAGTTATAGTTACATCACTCTCTTTTCCAACTTCTGATGCAACATAAATCTCGACTGCGTCATTTTTTTCTCTTTGCATTAGAATTTCTCCGTTTTCTACATTGTAGTCTCCCAACGGAAGCAAAAATGTCAAATGAGCTTTTATATCCATTTCCAAATCATTTTCCACAATTGCAGTATACGGATCTGTAAACTTGCAGCTAAGTTTGTATGATGGAATAGAGAATTTCGGTTCTTTATAATTGTATGATGTAATTTCTCCATCCTGTATATCAATTAGTCTGTATCCCCAATAAGCATCTTCACTCGACAGGGAACTTGACACGGTTGTCGTTGTTACATAAAGTGTGTCATTTCGAATTGTAATATCATCGTAATGCACATGTCCTGCAAAAACTGCATCCACGCCATATTCGTCAATTAATAAAAGCAGTTCTTCCCTTCCTCCATACCCATTTTTCAGCAAAGAATCATTCTTTGTATCCCATATGGGATTATGATGCAAAAGCATGAACTTCATTGTTGCATTGCTATTTTCCAAATCCTCTTCTATCCACTCCATCTGTTCTTCCTGTATATAACCACCCCAGTTAAAAACAAGATATGAAATACCAAATCTAGCAAGCTTAGGCCAGTCGTAGGAATTCACACTAGTAAAGTGATGATCACCATAGTCAAATGAATAATAAAGAGGACCAAAATATTCCTGCCATAATTTGAAGCCGTCTTGTCCAGTTTGGACATATCCGTCATGATTCCCAGGACATAAAAAAGTAGGCACTTGAAACATTTGAAGGATTTCATAACATTTTTTGTATTCCCATGTGTATTCAAAGGGATATAATTGTCCAAAGACCAAATCGCCTGTTATCACAACAAAGTCTGGGGATATCAAGTTTATTTCCGCTACACATTTCTTCGCGGCTTTCCAACCTATGGTTTCCCGTATGTTCTCCCTTAGACCTCTTGGATCCCCAATGTGAAAATCTGTGACATGGATAAATGAAAAGTTGTCAGAAAAATCATTTATTACACTTACAGCTCTTGGCTGGCTACATGATGTAAATTCGCCATTTTTTCCAATAGTTATAGTAAGATTGTAGAGCTCCTCTGACGTATTTGGGGGAACAGATACTGCGACATGCCATGTCGAATCAGTTTTCCATGCATCCTCTAGTTCTAGTTCAATCTCGTCCACAATGGGTTCATATGCTGTAGAGATGCGTGCAGATATGCTGTCAAAATCTTCTGATTGAAAATCAATAGTGAAGTTTCCCGCTTTTTCAACCAACACAGGAATCGATGAAAGAGGGTAAAGAATCTTTACAATGCCTGGTTTGTCAAAACTTTGGATAAAACTTGGTTTATTTTGATAGTTAATTTCTTTAGAATTAAATGAATTAAACATTGGTGTTTTTTGTTGAGAAACTGCCGAGACAAAACTGCTAGATAGGAGGATTACAGCCGCAAATATTGGAACTAATGTTAGAAGATATTTGTTATTCATTTTTTCACTTCAGGAATTAATAACATTTATAAGAATTTATATTTTTCTATGAATAACTACCATCAAAGGATATTTTGCTCCAAACTTCCCACTATCCTTTCAACTTCTTTGAGTATTTCACATGATTTAACAAGTCCTTTCATTGTCGTGTGATCCTTATACAATGGTCTATCAACATCCAAGAATTCAACATGTTTTCTTATAATCTCTTTGGCCTTTGTAACACCTTTACCGAACTTATAGTCACGGAAATCAAGAGCCTGAGCAGCGGCCATAAATTCAATACCCAAAATACCGTAAGCATTGTCAAGTATCTGAAAATTCTTAATGGCCGTATTCATACCCATAGAAACGAAATCCTCCTGATCAGCAGCAGCTGGAATCGACTGAATAGATGCAGGTGCAGAAAGAATACGCTGTTCAACTATTTGCATATCTGCAGTATACTGGGAAAGCATCATTCCTGAAAACATTCCTGCACCTTTTGTCAAGAACGCAGGAAGTCCCACACTTAGTGCAGGATTATTCAGTCTGTTTAATCTTCTTTCAGACATGACACTTACCATCGTAATAGCAACACCAGCCATGTCCATAGGAAGGGAAACAGGGCTTCCTTGGAAGTTAGCACCAGATATTTGAATGTCTTCGTCAGGAAAGAAAATGGGATTATCTCCTACACCATTGAGTTCAATTTCAACCTGTGAACGAGCATAATCCAAAGCATCATGAGCAGCACCTATTACCTGTGGTGTAGATCTCATTGAATAGGCATCCTGCACCTTGCATTTGATTCGCTCTTCTTTTAGATCGCCACCTTCAACAAGTTTGCGTATTGCCTCTGCACTTCTAACTGCACCTTTAAAACCACGTACTTCGTGTAGTCTTGCGCTATACGGTTTCATGTTAGCTTTTAATGCCTCGAGTGACATTGCAGCAGCTATTTCAGCCTGTTTTAACCAGTTGTTTGCATCATAAAGAAATAATGCACTCATTGCTGTAAGCACATTAGAACCGTTTATTATTGCAAGTCCATCTCTTGCCCGTAAGCCAGGAGTAGGAATTCCTGCTTTTTTCATTGCATCCTTTCCGTCAAAAAGTTTACCTTTGTAGTACGCCTGACCTTCACCCAACATAAGTAGTGCAATCTGGGACATGGGGGCTAAATCGCCGCATGCACCCACTGAACCTTTCTGGCAAACATAGGGAGTCACACCCTTATTCAACATTTCTATAAGTGTAAGCGTTATTTCAGGGCGACAACCTGAATTGCCATGTGCATGAACGTTGATTTTACCAAGCATTGCTCCCCGCACGTACTCGATAGGAGCTGGATCACCAATGCCGGCAGCATGATTGTATATAAGATATTTTTGGAATTCTTTAACTTGATCATCAGTTAAAACAACCTCCGAAAATTCACCTATCCCCGTATTCACACCATACATTATTTCATGTGCATCGATCTTCCTTTCCAGCATTGCCCTGCATGTTTTGATGCGTTTCAACGAATCTGGATGAAGTTTCACTTTTTCATTGCGTCTTGCTACGTCAACCACTTTCTCAATTGTAAGTCCGGAACCATCTATAACTACGGTCATAGTAACCTCCCAAAATCAACTAATTATCGAGCCTTGTATCAAGTGACTATGTATTAAGTTTTCCAATAATTTGTTCCATGCTCGATTAAAAAGTTATCCCTCTTGCACTGGCGAACGCCAATCAAGACCAGGGGTTCTAATGCCAACTTTTGGAATTAAAGGCGTTCTTCTCTTATGCTGGCTTTTAATTCTCATTTTTTTAACTCGCTCAACGTCAGATTGTTTCACACCTGCAATATGTACTATCTCATCAATATTTATCTTCTGTTCTAAACCAGCAAGTATTTTATCCAAATCTTTGTAACTAAGTTGCAGTTCTTTTTCATCAGTCTGTCCCTTTATCAGACCAGCAGTTGGAGGTTTTGAGACTATTTCATCCGGAATTTTCAAATACCTGGCTAACTCCAAAACCTGGGTCTTATATAGATCACCGATTGGCATAATATCAACACCACCATCCCCATACTTTGTAAAGTAACCAACAAGAATCTCTGATTTATTAGAGGTGCCACAAACAAGACTTCCAGCCATATTAGCATATTCAAAAAGCAGTATCATCCTTGCTCTTGCCTTAATATTTGCAAGTGCACAATTATTTGGTTTTACAATACACTTACTTTCAATATTTTGTACAAGGGAGGTAATGTCTCTTTTTTCACATAACAAATCAAATTTTTTAACGAAGAGCCCCTGATGTTTAATATCTACATCTGGCGTAGCATCATCGGGTAAAAAAACACACTTCGTGTTTTCCTTTCCTAGCACGCCTTTACATAATAAAGCAGTAACTGCCGAATCAATACCACCCGAAAGTCCAATCACCACACTTTTACATCCGGAGTTTTCAACATGTGTTTTAATAAAATCCTTGATAATAATTGACACTTCTTCTGGATTTATAG
Organism: Thermoplasmatota archaeon; assembly: GCA_030612095.1. Lineage (GTDB taxonomy): Archaea > Thermoplasmatota > E2 > DHVEG-1 > DHVEG-1 > JAUWWG01. The sequence continues at coordinate 22,574 of JAUWOO010000003.1, forward strand.
ATAAATTGATATCCAAACCAATCACCCTTTGCTCAACAATATGTTTTCATTCTTTTTAAGCTCCCTGTATATCGACTCACCATACGAATCTATTGCCACAACTAATGGACCAAATTCTTTTACCACAAATATCCAGATGGCCTCTGCCATGCCCAGTTCTTCAAGCCAATAAACTGCCCGAACTTCTTGTATGCTATCTGCGGCAAGTGCTCCTGCTCCACCTGTATATGACATATAGACTCCACTATGTTTCTGCAACGTTTTTCTGGTTCTTTCGCCCATGTCTCCTTTTCCAATTATAAGGTTTATACCATATTTTTCTATGAATTTATCTTCAAATATTTCCATCCTACCGCTTGTGGTAGGACCAGCAGAAATAACCTTCCAACCATCCTTATTTTTTTTCATTAAAGGTCCACAATGATAGAGGGCCATAATAGAGGGATCAAATGGAATATCAATCTTATTTTGTTCAAGCATTAAATGGTGGGCTGCATCTCGAGCGGTAAAAACTGTGCCGGAAACATATACAATATCACCAATATGTAATTTTTTTATATCCTCAACGTCAACCGGAATGTCAAAATGATACTCCAAATTATTCAACCTCCCATGTTCCATCAGAGTGAATAATCATGTTTGCTCTTCGGTCAGCCCAACACTGAACCACAAGACCAACAGGAAGACTTGCAGGATGCCTAGGTGCCTTCTCAACATGAACATCAAGAACAGTAGTTTTTCCACCAAGCCCCATCGGACCAATTCCACTTTGATTAATTCTTTTAATTAAATCTTCCTCCATTAAAGCAATTTTTTTATCTTGATGGCGAATGCCGACTGGTCTAAGAAGAGCAGTTTTTCCAAGCTTCATCGCTAGATCTGCCCCACCCCCAATACCTATTCCAACAACAGTAGGTGGACAAGGATTTCCCCCAGCTTTTATCATCTCTTCTACAACAAAATCTTTAACACCTTCTATACCAACACCAGGTTTAAGCATAACAAGCTTACTCATGTTTTCACTGCCACCGCCTTTTGGTATTGCCGTGATTATTACATCACTACCATCGACAAAATCCCAAGTTATTGCTGGAATATAATCACCAGTATTGTCTTTATGATTCTTGTGTGTAAACGGGTCAAACGTGTTAGGACGCAATGGAACTTGTTCGGTGGCAATTTTTACTGCATCTGTAATTTGTTTTTTTAATCTACCCACATATAGATAATCAACACCAATTTTTACGAAAAACGTCTGAACGCCTGTATCCTGACACATCGGCCTCATTGTCTTTTTTGCAACATCTATGTTTTTAAGAATATTTTCTATCTGGATTTTTGCAATTCCCTCTTCGATATCATAGGCATTTTTTAAAGCTTTGACAACATCACTAGGAAGTTCTATCTCTGCTTTTTTGATAAGCTGAACTATACCTCCCACTATACTTCCATAATCCATTTTACATACATGTATATGTTCTAAAAGTTAAGACTTTTCCTTCGTCAAAAAAACAAAAAGAATTTAAAAAAAATAAAAAAAGGGGTTGTGGATAGTAATTATCTAATTACTGTCTGTTATCCACAAGACTGTCGACAATGGATGGGTCAGATAGAGTACTGATATCACCAAGCTTATCGACCTCGCCTTCTGCAATTTTACGCAAGATACGGCGCATGATTTTTCCAGACCGGGTTTTTGGCAAACCTTCAGCATACTGGATTTTGTCAGGAGAAGCATGAGGGCCTATCTCTGATCTGACCAGTTTTACTAATTCCTTTGTAAGATTTTCATCGATACTCTCACCGGTATTTAAAGTCACATATGCATATATTCCCTGACCCTTGATTTCGTGAGGATATCCAACAACTGCTGCCTCTGCAACCTTTGAATGTTTGCCAAGCGCACCTTCTACTTCAGCAGTGCCAATTCTATGACCAGAGACGTTCATCACATCATCCACTCTACCAGTAATCCAGTAATAACCATCAGCATCTCTGAGACAACCATCGCCAGTGAAGAAATATCCAGGATACATGGTGAAATAAGTATCTTTGAACCTTTTGTGATCTCCATATACTGTTCTCATCATTCCTGGCCATGCCGTTTTGATTACAAGGTTACCTGACACATCATTGCCTTCCAGTTCTTTACCATTATCATCCAAAAGGATTGGTTCTATGCCGAAAAACGGAAGTGTTGCAGAACCCGGTTTGGTTGGTGTTGCACCTGGAAGTGGCGTGATAAGAATTCCGCCTGTTTCAGTTTGCCACCAGGTATCTACAATAGGACAGCGTTCGCCACCTATAAGTTTGTAGTACCAGTTCCATTCCCTAGATTTGATTGGTTCACCAACAGTACCAAGAATCTTAAGTGAGCTAAGGTCATATTTTGTAACCCAGTCATCACCCTCTTTCATGAGAGCTCTAAGTGCCGTAGGGGCAGTGTAAAAAGTGTTGACTTTGTGTTTTTCACAGATTGCCCAGAATCTACCCCAATCTGGATAGTTTGGAACACCTTCATACATCATTGAAATAGCTTTGTTGTTTAGCGGACCATACACAATGTAAGAGTGGCCAGTAATCCACCCGATGTCAGCCGTACACCAATATATGTCTCCTTCGCGATAGTCAAAGATATACTTGTGAGTAACAGCAGCATATACTAGGTATCCGCCAGTTGTATGCAATACACCCTTTGGTTTTCCTGTCGAACCAGAAGTATAAAGAATAAACAGTGGATCCTCGGCATCCATTTCCTCAGGCGGACATTTTGAATCAGCTTGTTCCATCTCTTCATGCCACCAATAGTCTTTGTCAGTCCAGTCGACTTTTTCTCCGATGCGCTTTACAACTATTACAGATTCAATTGATGGGCATTCTTTTACTGATTTGTCAGCGGTGACTTTCATGTGAAGTGGCTTTGGTCCTCTTACTCCAGCATCTTGTGTGATAAGCATCTTACATTCAGAATCGTTAATCCTATCACGAAGCGAATCGGCAGAAAAACCACCAAAAACTATGGAGTGAACGGCACCGATACGGGCACAAGCAAGCATAGATATGGCCAATTCAGGAACCATTTGCAAATAGATACAAACTCTATCACCTTTCTCAATGCCTTTTGATTTAAGGACATTAGCAAACTTCTCTACTTCAGTAAGAAGTTCTGTATATGTAAAGGTTTTTGATTGATCTGGTTCGTTTCCTTCCCATATAATTGCAATATCGTCTCCATGTCCGTTTTCAATATGTTTATCAAGGCAGTTGTAGGCTACGTTAAGTTTTGCCCCCTCAAACCACTTGATTTCCGCTTTTTTGAAATCATATTTACAGACATTGCTCCATTTCTTATACCAACTTACATTCTCCTCAGCCATTTTTGCCCAGAACTCATCGGGATTTTCTATGGATTTTTTATACAGTTCGTTGTATTCATCCATGCTGCCGATGTAGGCCCTTGAGCTTATAGTCTTGTTAGGTTTAAAAACCTCAACTGTTTCTGTTTCTGCCATACTTTCCAAACTCTCCATTCAGTTTAACTACTTTTTATATTTCACATTTTATATTTTTTAAGAAGAACCTAATTTTGAAGGTCCCCCAAGGATATATTAACCCCTTAGCGGGTTGCTCGAATAGAGTTTTAGTATATAATATTTTTTGTACGCATTTCCCCGTGTTGAATCCGGAAATTATTCTTCACCAACTATGGTAAAAAAACAAATAGATGGCGTTCTTCACTTTTAAATTTTCAATATTTTTTTTGCTATTGGAGCGAAATCAAAATCCTTTATGATAACTATCCTTTCAAACATATATTTTCTAATAAGTGGGGTGTATGATATGAAATCATTCTCCTTAAGAAAACGAATCTTGCGCATTTTATCCTCCTTATAGTCCTGATAACCAGGATACGCAGATATCATTATAATTTCAAATCCCCTAATGGCAAGAAAGATTGTAGAAGCAGTATCAAGATTACAGATATCCTCTTTGCTAGGTAGTTTACGAGGATTAAATTTGAGGTGACAAAATGACAGTATTTCAAAACCTAGTTTATTTAGATTTGGAAGAGCAATATTTCTTAGTAAATTCTCTTCAAAAAAATGTTTTTTCATTCTTGATATAGTATGGCGAGATAATCCAACCGTTTCCCCCAATTGTTGAGTAGTATCATTTGGATATTCAACGATTGCAGAATAGACCTTTTTTTCCTTATCAGTTAATTCTATATAATCTAGATGATCAAACCAATTCGCATCAGGTTCTATGTTTTCGATGTGATCTAAAGAGAATACTTTTTTTAAAATACGGGAAAAGTCAAAAAACCTGTTAATGTGACTTGTCTCAAATGGAAATATTACTTCAGTAGGATACTCATTTTCTAAGAGACCGGCTTTACCAAAAGTTTCAGTTCTTATTTCATTTATTTTTCCAATATTGGTATAGTTTTTTGATAGGCTGATTGAAAAACCTTTTTCTTGCTCTCCTGCTGAAAAAAAGATTTCTTCAAATACTTCAATTGTTTTTTTTGTTGTCTTAATTCGCTCTTCTAGTGGTATAACTGGGTTGAACTGAGTATATATCACTGCCAAAAGTTCACACCCCAAATAATTTAACATTGGAACCGCAAGTTTTCGAAAAAACCCCTGATCAAATAACCTTCGTTTTATAGATGTAAGTGTAGAAAGTTTTACACCCATAATTGATGATAATTCACTATCATTTAATCCAGGATATTTAACAAGTCCATAGAGGACTTTTTCCTCGTTTTTTGTTAAAGGCGTTTGCTTCACAATTTCTAAGAATGATATGAGTCAATATATAATTTTCCCATTTTTCCAAAATAAATCAAATATTTTGTTATAACGCTCGAAATATGACAAAAATTAATCAAAAAAACATTTTGATAATATCAAGATTATTTATTTGTTTAATTCCGTGCAAAAGTTTATTAAACGCTTCGAGATACTTCGCAATTATCACCTACAATGAGATGATAAACATGGGAATGGCAATAACGGAAAAAATACTTTCTAAACATGTAACAGAAGGCAAGCCAAAAAAGGGAAGTGAGGTAGGAATAAAAATTGATCAGACCCTTACTCAAGACGCAACAGGTACTATGGCATACCTACAATTTGAGGCAATGGGTATTTCTAAGGTCAAAACTGAACTCTCAGTAAGCTATGTTGATCACAACACAGTTCAGATTGGTTTTGAGAACGCTGATGATCATAAATACCTTCAATCTGTCGCTGAAAAATATGGAATCGTTTACTCAAGAGCAGGTAATGGAATTTGTCATCAAGTACATCTAGAAAGATTTGGCAAACCTGGAAAGACACTACTTGGGTCTGATTCCCATACACCAACCGGTGGTGGAATAGGGATGATTGCTATTGGCGCGGGCGGTCTTGATGTCGCTGTGGCAATGGCAGGAGGGGCTTTCTACCTAACATATCCTAAAGTTATAAAGATTAACCTTACAGGAAAACTCAGACCATGGGTAGCAGCAAAAGACATCATTCTCAAGATTTTAGATATATTTACAACAAAGGGAAACGTCGGTTGCGTTTTTGAATATGGTGGCGAAGGAGTGAAAACCCTCTCAGTTCCCGAAAGAGCAACAATAACTAATATGGGAGCAGAATGTGGAGTAACCACATCTGTGTTTCCAAGTGATGAGATAACCAAAGAATTTCTAAAAGCACAAGGTAGAGAAAAGGACTGGATTGAACTCAAAGCAGATGATGATGCAGAATATGATAAAGTAGTAGACATCAATCTAAGTGAACTAGAACCACTTGCAGCAACGCCCCATAGTCCAGGCAACATAAAAACAGTAAGAGAACTAGAAGGAATGGACGTCGATCAAGTCTGTCTCGGAAGTTGTACAAACTCATCATACAAAGATTTGATGACCGTTGCCCACATTCTAAAGGGCAAGAAAAACAATACAAACGTTAGCTTTGTTGTTGCACCAGGATCAAAACAAGTATTGGAGAATATAATTAAAGATGGGGGATTTACAGACATTGTTTCTTCAGGTGCAAGAATTGCAGAGTCGGCCTGTGGTTTCTGCATAGGAAACAGTCAATCACCAAAAACAGATGCAGTGTCACTTAGAACAAGTAACAGAAATTTCTTAAGTCGCTCGGGAACAAAAAGCGCACAGATCTATCTTGTAAGTCCCGAAACTGCTGCCGCAGCAGTAATAACCGGTAAATTTACTGATCCAAGAGATCTTGAAAAAATTGGCATAAAATATCCATCCATCGATATGCCCGCTCAGTTTTACTTAGATGACAGCATGTTCATTTTCCCAAAGGAAAATTCAGGTAAAGTCAAGATATACCGGGGACCAAACATCGGTGATCCACCAGCAAGTGATCCAATCCCAGATACAATAGCTGGAGAAGTAACAATCAAAGTAGAAGACAAGATCACCACAGACCACATTATTCCCGCTGGAAGTAAGATGAAGTATAGATCAAACGTTCCAAAATATTCAGAATTTTTATTTGAAGTTGTCGATCCAACGTTTCATGACCGTGCTGAAAAAATACGCGACAGTGGAAAACACAACATAATTGTTGCTGGACTAAGTTACGGCCAAGGTTCCTCAAGAGAACACGCAGCATTGTGTCCAATGTACATGGGAGTAAAAGCAGTAATTGCAAAATCTCTTGAGAGAATTCATAAAGCCAATCTCATAAATTTTGGTATAATTCCACTAACATTCAAAAACGAAAAAGATTACGATAGTATTGATCAAGCAGATGAACTAGAAATAACAAATATAAAAGAGATTCTTGAAGCAGGAAAAACAGTAGTTGTAAGGAATAAGACTAAAGGATTAGAATTCAAGGTTGATTATGACCTTTCCGACAGGCAAAAAATGATTTTGCTTGCGGGAGGGACACTTGCTTACATGAAAAAGCAGGCAAAATGAAAAATGGGAGAATGTAAAGTATGGCACAAAGAGGAGTAAGAGAATTTGACGCTAAAAAAATGCTAGCCACCTACTGGTCAGAGTATGTGAGCAAAGAGTTCAGTTACCCTGGAAAAGTTGCTCTTGTTGGACCAGAAACTAATATGGATAAACTAGCAAAAGAGGAGCCCTGGCTAAAAAAGGAAAAACTCGTAATAAAGCCGGATCAACTATTTGGAAAAAGAGGGAAGCACGGCCTAATCAAACTCAATGCATCTTTTGATGAAGCGAAGAAATGGATAAAAGAACGCATAAACAAAGACACAAAGGTTGGAAAGGTAACGGGAACGCTTACACATTTTATTATTGAACCATTCACACCCCATGAAGGAGAATATTACATAGCAATCAAAAGCAATCGGGCTGGTGACACCATCTATTTCTCAAATCACGGTGGAGTTGACATAGAGTCGGTCTGGGATACCGTAGCAGAAATACCTGTTGGAATCACTGACGATATTGACAAGATAGATATTGAATCAAAACTGCCAAAAGACACACCAAAAGAAAGTAAAAAAATCATTACAGATTTCATACGTGGACTTTTTAGATTTTACGCAGATCTTGGCTATGCATACCTGGAAATTAACCCATTTGCAATAACAGACAACAAAATTGTTCCATTAGATCTTGTAGCAAGAATTGATGACACTGCGTACTTTGAATGTCAATCTAAATGGGGAGATCTTACGTTTCCAGCACCGTTTGGTAGAAAACTCTCCAAAGAGGAATACTATATCAAAGAACTAGATGAAAAAACCGGTGCATCACTTAAGCTCACCCTCCTCAACCCAAAAGGCAATGTATGGACAATGGTTGCAGGCGGTGGTGCCAGCGTTATTTATGCTGACACAATTGTTGATTTAGGATACAAAGACGACCTTGCAAATTATGGAGAATACAGTGGGAATCCAAACAGAGATTCGACCTACGAATATGCTAAAACAGTCCTTGATCTTATGACAAGAGAAAAAGCTCCAAAGGGAAAACCTAAGTTCCTTATAATTGGAGGAGGAATTGCAAACTTCACAGATATTGCAAAAACATTTGCAGGAATCACTATGGCACTCAAAGATTACAAGAAAAAACTTCAAGAAATCAACGTCAAGATATACGTTAGAAGAGGCGGACCAAACTATCAAGAGGGATTAAAGATAATGAAAAAACTCGGTGAAGAACTTGGTGTTCCAATAGAAGTATATGGACCTGAAATGCACATGACAAGAATTGTCCCAATGGCTCTAGATGGAGGTAATTAAAATGAAAGAAAGACCAGAATATGTATTATTCGATAAGGATACAAAGGCCATAGTATTTGGATATCAACAGAATGCAATCCAACGTATGCTTGATTTTGATTACATATGCAGAAGAAAAGAGCCGTCTGTTACCTGTATTGTAAATCCCACTAGAGAAGGATATCATAAGTGCTTCTGGGGAACTAAAGATATAATGATCCCCATGTATAAAACAATTAAAGAGGCTGTAGAAAAACACCCAGATGCGGACGTCATGGTAAACTTTGCTTCCTTTAGATCTGCATATCAAACGTCAAAAGAAGCTCTTGAAAGCAAAACTATACGAACAGTAGCAATTATTGCCGAAGGAGTTCCAGAAAGAAGATCAAGAGAATTAATCAAGATCGCAAACGAAAAGAAAAAATGGATAATCGGCCCTGCGACAGTTGGAGGTATTGCTGGTGGTGGATTCAGAATAGGAAACACCGCAGGAATGCTTGACAACATTATTGCCTGTCGTCTTCACAGACCTGGCAGTGTTGCATATGTATCGAAATCAGGCGGCCTATCAAATGAGTTGAATAACATCATTGCTCGTAACACAGATGGTGTCCGTGAAGGGGTTGCAATTGGCGGTGACCGATATCCTGGATCGACATTCATTGAACATATTGAGAGGTACGAAAAAAATCCCGATATCAAAATGATAGTACTATTGGGAGAGGTCGGCGGTGTTGATGAATATGTTGTTGTTGACGCATTAAAATCTGGAAAAATAAAGAAACCTCTCGTTGCATGGTGTATTGGAACATGTTCAAAGGTATTCCCTGCAGAAGTTCAATTTGGTCATGCAGGCGCAAGGGCTGGAGCTGAAAGAGAAACAGCAGATGTAAAAAATAAAGCGCTAAAAGAGGCAGGAGCCGTCGTCCCAGACTCCTTTGAAGATTTTGACAAGAAAATCAAAGAAACTTTTGATAAAGAAGTAAAAGCGGGAAGAATAAAACCAATGCCCGATATAGAACCTCCAAAGATACCCCTTGATTATAAGGTTGCTATTCGTGATGGTATTGTAAGAAGACCATCTGAATTCATAAGTACAATTTCAGATGATCGCGGCGAAGAACTCATGTACTGTGGCGTTCCAATCAGCAAGATATTCGAGGATGATTATGGACTTGGTGGTGTACTTGGTCTACTTTGGTTCAAGAAGAAACTTCCGAAATGGAGTACTGATTTCCTTGAGATGGTTGTCCTTCTTACGGCAGATCATGGCCCAGCTGTATCTGGAGCACATAATGCAATTGTTACTGCAAGGGCAGGAAAAGACTTGATTTCATCACTTGTTAGTGGTCTTCTCACCATTGGACCAAGATTTGGAGGGGCAGTGAAAGGGGCCGCAGATCATTTCACTTCATATTGTGATGCAGGACATCCACCAGAATTCATGGTAAAGGATATGAAAATCAAAAACATCAACATCCAAGGTATCGGCCATAGAATCAAATCGGTCACAAATCCAGACAAACGTGTGGAACTTCTGAAAGACTATGCAAAAAAGAATTTCCCGATGACGCCATATCTGGATTATGCTATTGAAGTGGAAAAAATAACTACTGCAAAGCGAGGTAATCTCATCCTCAATGTTGATGGGTGTATTGGTATCCTTTGTTGCGATATGTTTAGAAGTATAGGTTACACAAAAGAAGAAGTAAAAGAATTTGTCTCACTTGGAACACTTAATGCCCTATTTGTCCTAGGGCGCAGTATTGGATTTATGGGGCATATAATGGATCAGAAGAGACTTAAAACAGGATTATACAGGCATCCGTGGGATGACATTGCGTATATGATGCCAGATAAACCTGAGAAGGTGAAGTAATTGGATGGAAAAGGAAAGATAATTTATACAAAGGTTGATGAAGCGCCAGCTTTAGCAACTTATTCTTTTCTACCTATTATAAAAAGGTTCACAGAAGTTGGAGAGATAACAGTTGAAACAAGAGATATTTCACTAGCAGGAAGAATTGTTGCAAAATTTCCTGAAAATCTTGCAAAGGAACAAAGGATATCAGATGATTTAGCAGAACTTGGCGATCTGGTTAAAAAACCAGAAGCAAATATCATCAAACTACCATGTATCAGCGCATCACTACCTCAATTGAAAGCAGCAATAAAAGAATTACAAGACCATGGCTATAATCTTTTAGATTATCCAGAGGATCCAAAAAATGATAAAGAAAAAGAAATAAAAGCCAGATATGACAAGATTAAAGGAAGCGCGGTAAACCCTGTTTTAAGAGAAGGAAACTCAGATCGAAGAGTCCCCGGACCTGTAAAAAACTATGCAAAACAAAACCCACATCCAATGGGTGAATGGACCGCTGATTCAAAATCACATGTTACACATATGAAAAGTAATGATCTTTGTTCAAATGAGAAATCTACAACAATTACAAAAGAAACAGCAGGAGATGCAAAAATTGAGTTTATAGGTCAAGATGGAACTACTAAAGTTTTAAAGGAAAAACTTGCACTACTTGATGGTGAAATAATTGATGCAACAGTTATGAACAAAAATGCGCTACGTGCATTTCTTGAAGAACAAGTCGAAGATGCAAAAAAGAAAGATGTTTTGTTTTCTGTTCATTTGAAAGCTACAATGATGAAAGTATCAGACCCGATTATTTTTGGTCATGTAGTTTCTGTTTTCTTCAAAGATGTATTTGAAAAACATACATCTGTTTTTAAAGAAATAGGTGTCAACCCTAACAATGGACTAGGTGACCTTTATGCAAAAATCAAAACACTTCCGGATGATGAAAGAAAAGAAATCGAATCTGACATACAAGCATGTTATGAAAATAGACCTAAACTTGCGATGGTGAACTCTGATAAGGGAATAACAAATCTACATGTCCCAAGTGATGTAATAATTGATGCATCACTGCCTGCTGCAATCCGAAACTCTGGTCGAATGTGGGGGGCCGATGGCAAGCTTCATGATACAAAATTTGTGATACCAGACAGCAGTTATGCTGGGGTGTATAAGGAAGTAATTGAGTTTTGTAAAAAAAATGGAGCATTTGACCCAACAACAATGGGAACTGTTCCAAATGTTGGTCTTATGGCACAAAAAGCCGAAGAATATGGATCTCATGATAAGACATTTCAAATCCCCGGTGATGGAAAAGTTCGTGTAGTTTCAGCATCAGGAGAAATAATGATTGAACACAATGTTGAAGAAGGTGATATCTGGCGTATGTGCCAGGTAAAAAACTTACCTATTCAAGACTGGGTTAAACTAGCGGTTAACAGAGCAAAAGCAACAGGTTCACCTGCTGTTTTCTGGCTTGATAAAAACCGAGCTCATGATGCACAGTTGATAAATAAAGTTAACCACTATCTTAAAGATCATGATACAAAAGATCTCAAAATCCATACAATGACGCCAGTAGAAGCAACACGTTTCTCATGCAAACGTATGAAAGAAGGTAAAGACGCCATTTCAGTAACTGGAAACGTACTGCGTGATTATCTAACAGACCTGTTTCCGATTCTTGAAGTTGGAACAAGTGCTAAGATGCTATCAATAGTGCCGCTCATGAATGGTGGAGGACTTTATGAAACAGGAGCAGGCGGATCAGCACCTAAACATGTTCAACAATTCCGACAAGAAGGTCATCTAAGATGGGATTCACTTGGAGAGTTTCTAGCTCTTGCAGTATCATTAGAACATCTAAGTAATACAACCAATAATAAAAAAGCAAAAATACTGGGAGAAACACTTGATCAAGCAACCGCTAAATTTTTGATAAACAACAAATCTCCATCTCGAAAGGTTAATGAGTTGGATAACAGGGGAAGTCATTTCTATCTAACATTATACTGGGCACAAGCATTAGCTGATCAGACAAAAGATGTAGATCTTCAAAGTCGTTTTGCAAAACTTGCACAAGAACTTGCAGATAACGAAACTAAGATCCTTGATGAGTTGATTGTAGCACAAGGTAAGTCTGTTGATATTGGTGGTTACTACAAACCAAATGATGAACTAGCGACTGAAATAATGCGTCCAAGCGAAACTTTCAATGCAGCATTAAAAGCATTGTAAGATGTCGAATAATTCAGACAGCCGATAAAAAACTAAATATGTAATATAAAACATACAATGGCACTAGTTTAATATGGAAGAAATCCTAAAAGATGCTGTAAAAAAGCATAAACTTGGTGCCACTATTAATCTTTTTGTTACACCGGATGCGCGTTCTAATGTTTTTCCAACAGGAGTTGATGAATGGAGGAAAAGTATAAAAATATCTGTAAAATCACCTGCGCAAGACAATCGTGCAAATGTTGATGTTATAAAAACTGTTTCTGAATATTTTGATGTATCTCATATGAATGTATTACTTTTAAATGGTAAGAAAAACCGTGAGAAAACAGTTCTTCTTCAAGGAATGACACCAGGGAAAATTGTTAGTGAAATCCAGGAGAAACTATAGTTATGGATTTTAAAAAATCAATTGAAGATCTTGAAAAAATCATTGATGAGTTAGGGGAGGAAAATAGGTCTATTCCAATTATTGTTGAAGGGAAAAAAGATATAGAAGCTCTTCGTAAACTTGATATTAATGGAGAAATTATTGGGATTAATTCTGGCCATACTCTTATCGACTTTTGTGATAAGATTGCCCAAGAGCATACAGATATAATTATCCTTACTGACTGGGATAGAAAAGGAGGTTATCTATGCCGAACAATCAAGAAGAATCTTGAAGGACGGGTTAACTGTAATACAAAATACAGGGAATTGTTTGCTAAAAATGCAATGATTCGGACTCTTGAAGGTTTACCCTCATGGCTTGAAACGATGAAGGAGAAGCTAAACCTGATTTAAGCAGCTAATTTGATAAAACTATGGTTTACCCATTAAATGCAAAAAAAAGTTGCAAAATTGAACATTTTCAGAAACTTTTAAGTTTAAGCACGGAATTAAACAATTTAATGAAGAATGAGTTTGGAAGGATAATACTACCAATCGATGGATCTAAA
>JAUWOO010000108.1 GCA_030612095.1 Thermoplasmatota archaeon
TCCTTGCCAACTGCTTTATAAATCTCAGACTCTAAAACCGAACATTTAGACTCAAAAAAACTAATCGTTTTCTCCAATTGCTTCATATCCAACTTCAAACCCGAAATCTCCATGTCAGCAAGGACAATAATAAGAGGAAACTCAATAGAAAAAGCCAAATCTCTAAACTCCTGAATATCAGGTAACAAAACCTCATAGAGCTTCATAGTAAAAAAAGCATCCTCACTTGCATAAACAACTGCCTCAGAAATAGGTACATGGTTAAAAGCACCGCCATAAAGCCCAGCTAAAGTCTCAAAAGGAATCATATCATAACCGAAATGCTTCTTAACCAAATAAGATAAAGAATAATGCCTACTAATATTATCAATTAAATAAGCAGCTATCATAGTATCAAAAACAGAGGCATACCAATCTGTAAAAGAAGAACCTGTAAACAAAAAACCAAAACGTTTTAGAATCTTATAATCAAAATTCAGATTATGAAAGACCAAAAGCTTACATCTATAAATAAAACTCTGGAATACAGGAAGAACTTCAGACAATACCAGATTACCTTTAAAGCCTACATGAGACAAAGGAATATAATAAGCCTCACTCTCACCTTCAAAGCAAAAAGAAATGCCTACAAGACCACACGCAGCAGTATCTAAACCAGTTGTTTCAGTATCAACAGCAACAACAGCACCATCAACATCTAAAATCTGCTTAAGCATATCAACAGAAGATACTAAGATACAATCACTATGACTAATAGAAACAAGATTACTCATAATCACCTTTCAACCAACCTTCAGAAAAACCATAACGAACCATGGACTCCCTATGATTACCAAATGTAATATACTTACAAATATTCACAATTGCCACACCAAAACTCTTAGGCACAATCTGCTCCTTCTCAAAAGGAATAACCTTATTAATAAGAGCACCACTAACCTGAGACCACCGAGAATTAACAGCACTCTTCATAATAAAAGCATCCGAAACAATTACATGCAAATGCAAACCCTCATTCTTATTTCTCGCTTCAACAACAAAAAATTCAAAGCCATTACCTTCCTTCTCATACATATCTGCAAACTTCTGAAAACTTGAAAACAAATCACCCTTATAATCGGGTAACGAAGTCAAAACAAGATGAAATAAACGCTTACTATCTCTCTTAGCCGCCTCCAAGCAACCAGATGTAACAATATCATAAGCCTTCTCTACCTGATTCAAATACTTCTTAACAACTATTTTCTTAAAACAACTCATAAAAACATCCTCCAAAATAAATTATAAAAAGCTCCCTCGTACAATACTTTTGGTTGTAATGTTAAGTGAGTATAAGTGATGTCAAGTTTAAGTGAGTTTTAGTAACACAAAACTACACTCGGTCGCCAGTATCATACTTATCCAACACCTGTTCAAACAACTTAAGATACTCTCTCAAATCAGAAAGAAAACAAGACAACTCTAAATTAAACCACTCGCCAGTCTCCTTATTCTTAACACCTCTACTAATCACAAAGCAAGGTTTTTTAGCATTACCATTCTCAAAAACACTAACCTTCAAATTCTTATATCTAAACAACTCTGGTTTATTATTCATAAACAACACTCCATATCAAAATAGATGGCATCAACATCAATCAACCTAACTTCCGATTAATTCAATCAAAGATAGAAAATACGCACCAAGTAATTATCAACAAATAACCAAATAATCTACATAATCCCTCCAATCGAACTACAAGAGATAATACCATCACAACAACAACAACATAACACCTTAGTACAGATGATAACCACAGAAAGGACAGCAGGCAACACCATCAATACATCCATCATACACAGAATGCAGGACAACCTTACCGCACATCTGACATATAATCTCTTCTGCCATAAAACACCCTGTTTCCTTAGGGGGGTGCTACGCACCTATCCCCTTAAAAGGGAAGACCCAACACATAGGCAGACATCACTAGTAGAATCACTAACTTCAAAAATTTCATTTTCAATTATACTTCTCATATTCTCTCCAATACTTCATAGAAAATATTCACGACAGCAGGGAAAAGAAGATAAACCCCATACATCAGGCATTTACTCCTTATATACCACTGTCTATATGAACACCTACAAAAAAATCTAAGCTGAAGCAACCTCGAGCATACATCACGTAGCATGGCGCCACAGGCTTAATAGCACCACTTTAAGGCACTCCAGCCTAAAACAAATAGTAAACCATTCATTAAGAATTAAAATGCATTTAAACGCCTTTAATTTCAATTTAGGAAAGAGGAAAAGAGAGCATAAAAGCAATCAGCCAAATCAATAGCAATGACTCGTAATAATCTCTGTGTTATACTCTAATAATTTATTCAGATGTATCGTTAAGCATACATCAAGCCGACTCTGGACAAATGCATTTAACGCCGTATCGTAACCTAAAGGCTCATCAAACCCCTACGGTTGTTTAGCTCCCAGCATCATTTACCAATACTGGAGGTGACACTCGCACAAGATATAGATAAACAGACTCAAAATCCCATCGAAAAGGCTTATATACTACAACTCAACCAGCCCAACAGGATATGAGTACTTATTTATTTATCTTCAACCAACCATGAGATAAATAAATAATACGAATACCTATACAATACCTATAATATCTTAGCAAACTCTATTGCCAGCTAAACACCTCCTTTTTTCGAATCCTTTAATTCACCATTCGGCATCATTCCGCCAACATCACCTGAGAAAAATATTTTCTCCTCAATAACAACCTTGTTCTTAAAACTATATAAACTTATGGAGAAAAACTGTCAAAATGTAAAAATAACCACATCGCTACAGAATTTGAAGATGTAATTAGTAAATCAAAGATAAAAGATGGCATTGTCTGTGTTTTTGTACCTGGATCCACAGGATCTATCACTTCAATCGAGTACGAACCGGGTCTGATGAAAGATTTTCCAAGAGCTCTTGAAAAAATTGCCCCCAAAGGCATTCATTATGATCATCATGAAACATGGCATGATGATAATGGTCATTCACACGTAAGAGCAAGTCTCATGGGACCCAGCACAACATTTCCAATCAGAAACGGTAAACTGATTCATGGTACTTGGCAGCAACTTGTTTTTGTGGAGCTAGACACAGGACCTAGAAATAGGAATATCATCGTACAAATAGTTGGAGAATAGTATCTTTCCTGTTCATTAATTTTGAATGCGCTCTTTGATCTCCTAGGTGGTAAAATCAAAACAGATATGACTTGCCGTCTCACCGCCATACATTATGCTTATTTTTTCTTGCAATGAAAAACCATAGACAATTAGTTTTATGGATTTGAATTCCTCTGATTTAATTGTTTTTCCTGTGAATGAAACATCCTTTTCCTTCCAGAAGTCAAATAACTTTAAGCTTACGTCCTCTTCTACAATTTTTTCTCCAGTTTTGTTGTAAAGTGTTAGTGAAATACGATTCATAAGTGTAAACTTCGGTTTTTCAATATATATGGTTGCATTCCAAGTACAGGGTTGAATGCTCATGTAATCGGATAATTCATAGGTTAATTCTTGCAGTGGATTGAACTTAAAATTACCAAAAGAGGCTTTTATCATATCCTTGCTTGAGGATGGTTTTTCATCAGTTAAGCTTGCTCTGTTAAAATAGAAAATATATTCTCTAGGGAATACCATTATTTCATGGGTAATATACTCCCAGGCTTCATTGTCGTCTACAATTTTCAGCAAAACTGAATATGTAATAGGGAACTCCGCATTGAAATAATCTTCAAATTGATATACATGTGCTGCTAGCGCACCTGTTGCTGTTTCATTATCTCCAAAGTCCCAACTGTATGATTCAATTGTTCCATCTGAATCATATGACTCTGAACCATCAAATTCTATAGTCTCTCCAAAATATGCCGTTTCAGGCGCATTTACTATAGGAATAGGTGCAGAATTAGATAATGAAGATACATATTGCCCTGTTTGTTTATCCTCTTCTAAACAACCAGAAAATAATATGGGTAACACAAGCATCAGCATTAGTATAATAACTAATTTTTTATTCAAGGACATTCCTCAAGTTTATACCAATAACTATTTTTAAAACTATTATATATAAATATTTGTTTACATTAGTTACCCTTCTTATTGTTTGTCAATCACCATAGGTTTTGTTTAATGTTATACCATACATTTGATAGGTTGAAAAGATAGATATAGATGGTCCAGATTTTTACCTATTAATTATATGCTCAAAGTATCGATACTTGACGGATACGTAGATGAACCTTCTTGCCTAGGGGTACCTCCATATATCAGCCCATATCCTAGATACATTGCCGGTGCAGTTTGGAGTATTGATAAGTCCGCACAGATTTTTTATGTAACAATTGATCAGTTAAGGAATGATAAATCATTGTTAGACGTTTTATCAGAATCTGACATAATCGTAGTTATCGCTGGGATGTCTGTCCCAGGAAGATATCTTTCGGGATTTCCTGTCAGCCCCAATGAGCTTGTATCTTTTCTAAACGGTTTATCTAGCCCCCTAAAAATACTCTGCGGTCCAGCTGCCCGTTATGGTTTTGGCATTTCAGGTGGTAAAAAAACCAGAGAGACATATTTTGTTGAAAATGTCTTTGATCTAATTGTAAAAGGCGATGGAGAAATCGTCTTATCTGAACTTTTGAAAAATAAAAGTGATATGGATAAAATAGATTCTCTCAAATTGCGAGAGCATGCCAGCGATATTAGAGATTTTGCAGTAACGGGATCTAGTATAGTGTGTCAGCATCCTTTTTATCCAGATTATCTAATAACTGAAATTGAAACATATCGAGGATGCTCCCGCAGTATAGTTGGAGGATGTTCATTTTGCAGTGAACCAAGTAAAGGACCTCCCGACTTCAGACCAATAAACGACATTCTCGATGAAATTAAAGCATTATATAAACATGGCATCAGGCACTTCCGTCTTGGTAATCAACCATGCATATTCTCATACATGGCAAAAGATGCAGGAAAGGCCGAATTCCCACGACCTAACCCACAGGCTCTGGAACAACTATTCAAAGGTATTCGCACTGTTGCTCCTGACCTTAAAACACTTCATATTGACAACGCCAATCCTGGTATCTTAGCACGATATCCTAGCGAATGCAAGCGCATTGCCAAAACCATCATTAAATATCATACGTCTGGTGATGTTGCTGCTTTTGGAGTGGAAAGCGTTGATCCAATCGTTATCAAAAAAAATAATCTGAAGGCAACTGCTGAAGAGGTGTATAGTGCAATAAAGCTTCTCAATGACGTCGGTTCAAAGACTGGTAGTAATGGACTACCGGAACTGTTACCGGGCCTTAACTTCGTATTTGGACTGGATGGAGAAACAAAAAAGACCTTTGAGTTAGATTATGAGTTCCTAAAAAAAATCTTGGATGACGGTTTACTTCTCAGACGTATTAATTTACGCCAGATCATACCTATTCCAGGCACAAAGATGCACCAGATGGGGACTAAAATGGTATCCAGAAATAAACGTGAGTTTCAACGATTTAAAAGACAGGTCAGGGAAAACATAGAACGACCTATGCTAAAGAGAATACTTCCAGATGGCACTGTTTTAAGAGATGTTGTCACAGAGAAACACAGGGGAAAACTCACATACTGCAGGCAAATAGGTAGTTATCCATTACTCATAGGAATACCTGGCGTCCTTCCATTACACACCAATCTGGATGTAAAAGTTACAGATTATGGATACAGGTCTATAACAGCATTTCCATTCCCACTTAATATCAACACTGCCCAGAGAGAGACAATCGAAGCCCTACCCGATGTTGGTAAAAAAAGAGCAATAAGAATCCTGGCAAAAAGACCTTTCAAAGACAGGAAACATTTCATCGATTCCCTAGATGATCCAGATGTTGGAAACAAGATACTGGACTACATATCATTTAAGTAACGACATAAATTA
>JAUWOO010000028.1 GCA_030612095.1 Thermoplasmatota archaeon
TAAAGAACTCTCGGAGAAACTGGATATTAATATTATATTGTAGGTTTACGATTCTACCTACTTACTTTTCTTTTTGGTTGTGAGAGATATTTCGATTGAGGATACATTGGATGTTCTACCTTCCTCGTTGGTCATGCTTTCTGTACTGATTTTTATCTACTTTACTTTTGCATCTGTAACAAATCGATTTCGCACGATTTCTGCGGTATCAACTGCTCTGCTTATTGCCCTGCCTCTAGCTTTTATTACAACCTCATCTGAACTACTAGTATTAAACTGTGTTACAACTGCAAGTACATAGTTCATCGCTGGTTTTTTTCCAACAAATATTGTGTTATCATCTGCTTTTTCTACCATGTGATTTCATTCTCCTTTTTGAACGCTTTTTTGACTGCGTCAATTTTTTTGTTTAGCTAATGAGACCGCGTCTTATCATATAAATATTTTCATGTGAATTGAACATTTTTGGCGATCAGTTTGTAGTAAATGTTGTCTTATTACTTTATTAGCCAACGAAAATAATTTTACAAATATGGAGAGAGAAATGTTTTAAAACAGACAACTGTTGCCATAAACAGGTGAATTAGTCAAAATGAAACACGATACAAAAAAGCAACAGAAATCTTGGTTAAGAAACTTATTTCGTCCTACGCCATCTTCGGTTGAAGATGATACTAAGATTAGTATTCCATCGCTTAAAAAACTGGCGATTACAAAAGAACAAAAGGATATTTTAAAGCTGATCGAACATGAGACAATACCATCTGTTAGAGCGGCATGGATAGATTATTTCCTTCAACATACGAAACATTCTAAATGTAAAGGAGACTAACTAAAAAACAAAAGGCAGGGTTCACAAGAAACTGTTTTTTTATGCGAAGGATTTTTTTACATATTTTTTTGATTCATCATTTGATAATTTATGGAATTTATCTTTAGCAGTTATTACTGCTATTTCAATAGCATCAGGGTTAAGTTTCCCTTTGGAACCTCTTTGAATTGCTTTAATACCCATATTTATAGCTTCTTCCATTGTCATGTTTTCCCTATAGTTTTCTTCGAAATATTTCATGGCTTTATTACGTCCAGTTCCCTCGCTACCTGCTTTATACTCCATAAAAGCGCCAGATGGATCAGTAGAAAATAACCAAGATCTTGTTTCGTCAACACCAGCAATAAGAAGAGTAGTACCAAATGGCCTTACTCCACCATACTGAGTATAGCCATGTTTGAAATCACAGAGCTGTTTAACAAGTGTCTTCACCTGTATTTTCTCATCATAGGTTATCCTATTTATCTGAGCATCTACACGGGCTCTATCTACCAGTGCTCTTGCGTCGGCGACAAGACCCGAAGCAGTACAACCAATGTGATCATCTATCTGAAAAATCTTCTCAATAGAATCAGGTTCTATCAAATGAGAGCCGATGTGTCTATCTGCAATTAATACCACACCTTCTCCAAATATTAATCCAACTGTGGTAGTTCCCCTCTTGACAGCTTCTCTTGCATATTCAACCTGAAACAATCTTCCGTCAGGGGAAAATATTGTAATGGCTCTGTCATACGCCATATCAGATGGTTGCATTATCTAGTCCTCTCCTATCTCAAATCCTCAACAAGATTTAACTGTCCTGAATACAACTGTGTATTATATATCTTCCCGATACTGAAAATGGTGTTATCTAAACTTTTGTCATAATTTATTTATAGCAACTATGTAATTACCTGAGCCTTGGGAGAGGTTAATATTTGCTGAGGATACGTTGGCATGGTCATTCATGCTTTGAGATAACAAATAAAATTACGGTAGTGACTGACCCACATGACGGGAAATCAATTGGTATTAATGCTCCAGATGTACTAGGTGATATCATTCTGGTTTCACATGATCATTATGACCATAATAGTGTAGAATCTGTGGAAAAAGAAAATTCAATGGTTATAACGGATGAAACAGAAAAAACAGTTTTGGATGTCCAGATAAAAGGGATTAAATCATTTCACGATGGATGTCGTGGAGAAAAACGAGGAAAAAACATAATTTATAAATTTACCATGGATAACATGACTTTTTGTCATCTGGGCGATCTAGGTCATGAACTTGATGGGGATGCTGTTCAGCAGATTGGTGATGTTGATGTGTTATTTATCCCAATTGGCGGTAATTTTACCATTGATGCAGAAAAAGCGTGGAATGTTATTAATGGTATTAAACCCAAGATAGTTATTCCAATGCATTATAAATTCGGGGGGCTGTCATTACCAATAGCAGAAATAGACCCCTTTTTAGCGAAAAATAACCTTGATGTTTTACATGTTGGTAATGAGATTGATATCGAGAGAAAGGATCTGCCTGAGGATCTTGAGATTTGGGTATTTACTTCACAATAGGTTGTGATATGTTATTGGTCAGTTAAATAAGACAATTGCTGAATGTCAAAAGTGCGGAGCGGTATCTAAGATAGAGACTCATAAGATTCGTGATGTGTTTGACGCTGTGTGTGTCCAAAATGTGGTTCGAAGCATCTTATATCTTAGAGATGTACATCTTAATGATACTGTAGATAAAATAAGGGATGAAGGAGAGATTCATCAAAGTCATAAAAATAATATTGGATTGCAATTAATCTTGGTTTAGAAATGTTATGATTGTTTTTTCTTTAAAATCACAGCGTGAAATGCGACCACATTTTTTATGCATTATTTACTTTTCAACAGATAAAACGGCCCAAGTATAGTGTATACTACAAACGTCGTAATGAGGAGCAGAGGGGCAATTCCATAATAATTTCCCCCTAAAATTAAGTAGAGGGGCATTCCGTAATAATCGTTTCCAAAAATCAAAGTTAAAATAATTAGTATGGCTGCTACGGCATCAATTTTAAGCCCGGGTTTTGGAAAATGTATATTTGAGATCATTGCAAGTGAGATGATAATGACGACTGGCAAGATATATAGGAATTCAATCTCAAAAAATGCCAGTGTAATTATTATTATGGCACTCATCGAAGCAGGGAGGCCAACAAAGAATTTTTTATCTTTCATTATGTGAAAAGAGGCCAGCCGTATGACACTTAATGACAAAAACACGATGAGGGTAATGAGGAGATAACTGTGGTAGTAAATACACCACGAAACTGCATCATGATATATGGTGTAAACAAAAACCGAAGGAGCAATACCAAGTGAAATTATGTCGGCCATTGCCTCCATGTAGTCCCCAAGTTCGCTATGTCCAGTTTTTCTGGCTATCATTCCATCTAAACCATCTGCCAATAATGCTATAAGAATAAATGAAAAAGAAAACCACATCTCACCTAAAGACGCCATAATTATAGCTAGAAAACCAAAACCTGCATTAGTTAAACTGACGACGTCAGCAAGTGATAACAGTTTAATCATTGATTTCTGCAATTGTATCCACTCCTGCCTTGATCATGTCTCCTATTTTGATATGCACGGTCTTTATTTTCTTAGAAGGTATATAGATATCTACGCGGGAACCAAGTCGTATTATCCCAATTTTTTCTCCCTTTTTTAGCTTATCTCCCTTCTTGACATATGGTACGATACGGCGTGCCAGAGTTCCTGCAATTTGTATAACCTTTACTATTCCAATCTCTGTATTGATTGTTACTATTACTCGTTCATTTCTTTCTGATTCTTTTTTGAATGCCGGAAGATGAGCGCCAGGTAGATGAACAATATTTTTTATGGTTCCATCCAGTGGCATACGGTTGACATGGACATTATATATGTTCATGAATGTAGATATATTCATACATTCTCCAATATCCTCGTCTTCAATACTACTGATTTCTCTTATTTTACCATCTGCAGGGGCAACGATTCCTTTTCCAATATTCCTTTCAGGATCTCTGAAGAAAAGAAGGAAAAAACCTGTTAATAAAAGTAAGAAAAATGAGATAAACAAAAAAGCACTACGGATATTTGCTGTTAGAATAACGGATAAAATCAAAAAAAAGCAACCCAGAATAAAGGTAGTTAAAATCCATGATATAGAACCCCGTGCGATCTTCATGTTACTTTTTTCTCCAAACAGTTTTTTTAATAAAGTTTTCCAAAGGTCCATTTCTCTTAGGAATATCCGTTAAATCTATTATCTCGTCAAAAACCTCTGGTACAATCTTGATAACAATGAATAACAGTATTACTAATGCAAGTAGGCTTCCACCTTTTCCTATTACATTGTGTGCCATAAAAAAAAGGTCCGGATCATCTTTTACTAGATGGACAATAAGAGCATTTCTTATGAGATTTAGAAAATATATTGGAACTACTGTAATGAGTAGGCCATACATCTTCCTCTTTAAGGTAACCTTTGGTAAGGGGAGTATCATACCAACGAAAATAACCATGGATTGCACAGCAGTACAGGCAAATATTATACTTACAACATACGAGCCTTCATAATAGATGCCTACTCCTTGTACACTTACATTACCTA
The DNA here is from genome assembly GCA_030612095.1 of Thermoplasmatota archaeon. Lineage (GTDB taxonomy): Archaea > Thermoplasmatota > E2 > DHVEG-1 > DHVEG-1 > JAUWWG01. The sequence continues at coordinate 4,472 of JAUWOO010000028.1, forward strand.
TGAATATGTTTAGAAGCCAGCCACTTTGAACTGCAACTGTTTCAATAAGCCACGGTGCTGAGGGGGTAAGTTCTATAATAAAATAAATAAATCCGGCAATAGCCGATGCACCAGCTATCCAATTCAAACATCCGATGCTTTCTTTCCGTTTCATTGATAGCCATTCGTGGTAAGCAAGATAAAAGAGGACATAAACTCCGGCAATACAGAGAAATGCGTTGACAAAATCCTCTCCCTCTCCAAAATACAGAGTGTTTGGTTGTGTTGACCAATAAAATGCAAAAACTCCCCATCCTGCTATTTTTAGTTTGTTTGTTATTCCTTCTTTTTTTAGAAGAGAGCCCAATCCAATAAGAATTAAACCAGCAAAGAGAGGTATGGGTAATAATGCTTTCATTTCTTCATTTATCGGGAATGGAAAAAACAATAGTCCTATTATTATGAATGCTGTTGGAATGATAATAAAAATTGAAGCAATAGCACCTTCTGAGTATTTTCCTCTCTCCATATTTTGACCTGCTTCTATTGAATAATGAACTACTTTAAGATTGTTATGATACTGGACATAAAACGCTGAAGTAGTTGAGATCTCCTTATACTATTCCTAGCATTTCAAATACTGGTTGCAAGCCAAAATTTGCCATTATTGTCTGATCCCACATTATACATATCAATCCAACAAGACTGAGCAGGGTTAGCGGTACCCAGTAGGTGTAGACAATCTGATCTATTTTAAGACGCGCGACTGAAACTCGTATTAACGTGACAGAGAACAGGATCACAAGAAATACTTTCGCTAGATAGAATGCGATGTCGACAGCAAATGCAGGATAACTTTCTAAACCGAACAGTGGTGAAAGGTTGTATGGGAAGAACAGGGCAATTATTAGCGATGCCATAGCTACTGTTTTTACACCATCGGTTAAATAGAACATGGCAAGATTTCTCCCGGAGTATTCGGTGAGCAGCCCACCTGCTATTTCCGTTTCTGCCTCTGGCGAGTCAAATGGTATCTTGGAAAGTTCAGCAGGCGTGATGATTACAAGTACGAGGAGCAGTATTATAAAACCGATAAATCCCAGAGGACCTGCTATATTCCATACGGGTGTTGCTGCAATGGATGATAATGCAAATACATTGGTGACACCTTGTATACTTAACCTCCACGCAATGGTTATTATTATGATTGCTAGTGGGAATTCATAGGCAATCATTGTTGCCATTTCTCTCTGAGCACCAATCGTTGCATAAGGTGAGCCAGATGAGAAACCACCTATTACCATTGCTAGAGACGGAATGATTAGTAGATACAGAATTAAAATAAGATCGCCCTTTCCAGGGAACAGGGGTTGAAATCCACCTAGTGGTAAATAGAGTAGTATTGATATCGTTGCAACAAGTCCTACTAGTGGGACTAGGTTAAAAATCCAAGGAATGGCATTTTCAGGAACGATGTTTTCTTTTGTAAATAGTTTTACAACGTCTCTGAAAGGTTGTCGTATTGGTGGTCCTATTCGCCCCTGCATATGGGCAGATAGTTTCCGGTCAATACCTTTGTATACTAATCCAAAGAAGATGCCAAATAAGGCAAGTGCAATTGTACCAATTATTACCGTCAGTCCTGTCTGAGATATCTGTAGAAAATCCATTTATATCGCCCCCATAAGGTTTTCGCCCGTAATCAAAACTATGAAAAGAATTGCCACTACTATGACAAACCATAAGGCATAGTCGCTAACGTTTCCCGTATGCATTTTCTTTAACGCGTCAAAAACCCATTCCAACGATTCTGTGAAACCCCAGTAGAGGTTGCTGCCTTTTATGTGCATTTGTTCCTTTTCATATTCTGGATTTCCAGATAAGAACGCTTGGGTTTGCCCAGTTTTTTCCTTGTATTCTTTTTTACCGAAACCTCTGAGTATGACTGCTACGAGAAATGCAACTATTATTGCAACAATCCATATAATTGGGCTCCAAAAACCACTTCCTGTTTGGAATGTTTCTAATAATGGTTCTAGTGTAAACATAATTAGACACCTCCTGTAAATGATGGAATTACTTCTCTTACGTAATCACCATAGTTGATAAGTGCATTGGCCGCAGGCTCTACGATACTATTTACTATAATTTCAGGGAAAAGACCAAAGATTATTATGATGGTTGCAATGGTTCCCATGGCAATTAGCATACTTTTTGGCACTTCCTTTACATTTTCAAACTTTGGTAACGCCGGCCCTAAGAATGCGGAGTGAAATACTTTCACAAATACTGCTAGGAGCATTATGCTTGACAGGATAGCGATTATTGATAGTATTGGATTAAGTTGGTATGTTGATTCATAAATGAGTAGTTTGGATGCGAACCCATTCATGGGGGGCATGCCCGATACGGCAAGAAGTCCTATTATGAAAAATACGGTAGTATATTTCATATTCCTTGCCAATCCACCCAGCTTATTTAGGGAGGTTTCTTTTGTCGCATAATATATTGCTCCCGCGACAAGGAACAGTAGTCCAACATCCAATGCATCGTTCATTATGTGGAAAATACCTCCCTTCATTGCAGCTAGTCCTGTAGCTGTCATTTCAGGGTTCAGCATGACAACAAGCCCAGTACCTATACCAAGGAGCATGTAACCTATTTCTGCTACTGCGCTAAAGGCTATAAGTCGTTTGAAATCAGTTTGTATTATTGCCATGGCAACTCCAAGTAACATTGTGATGATTCCCAGTATTACCAGGATCCAGCCAATAGATATGGAGCTTAGATTTATGGCTCCACCATAGATTGTGAAGCACACCCTAAAAACACCATATAGGCTTGCCTGGGTTGCACCTACAAGTATGAGGGTCACTGATGAAGGTGCTTTGCTATAAGCATCTGGGAGCCACATATGCATGGGTACCACACCTGCTTTCATAGCAAGTGCAGCAATCAATAAAACAAGTGCGATTTTATCTAGGAATGTATATTGCATTGCACTTGCAATCATTGCCATGTTAAGAGCGTTATATTGCCCATAGAACAGTGCTATTGAAAATAGAATAAATAGTGCACCTATGGTACTTATCACGATATATTTGAATCCTGCTTCAACTGATTTTGCCTTATTGGTCCAGAATGCTACTAGTGCAGCTGAAGAAATGGATGTTATCTCGAGGAATACAAAGAAGTTAAACAAGTCTCCGGTAAGTTCCATACCAAGCATTCCTGCAGTCATCAAAAGAATCAGGGTGTAATACTTATCAAGTCCAGTGTTTTCCTTCATAAAAGACCATGAATAGATTACTGCAACCAGTGACAGTATTACGCTTATTATGGCCATGAATGCACTCATTGCATCTACTTCAAATAGAATTCTCACAACGGGAAGTGCCAGATCTTGCGAACCAAAAATGTAGGTATGAATGTTTCCGGTAAAAACATCGGATGCGAGCAGAAATACAAGTGAGGCAGTTAAACCAAGAGTTAGTATAACAAAAACATTTCTTACTTTATCATTAAGTCGGCTAATCAAAGGTGTGATAAACGCGCCGAGTAAAGGAACGGCAACGATTAATGCTGGAGAATGTTGCAAAAGTAGGTCAATGAGGTCGGCTACATTCATTCTTCCGGCCCCCCTATTTTTCTGACATCCAACGTTCCATAATGTCTATAGATGTGAATTACCAGCGACAACATCAGTGCTAGGACGGCGACACCTATGACAATGCTGGTAAGAGTCAGTGCTTGAGGGACGGGCAATGCCATAATTCCCCCCGGTGAACTTGTATAGATTGGAGCAATACTTCCTTCTCTATAACCTAATGTGATTAGAAACAGATTAACTCCGCTTTCAATAAGGGTGATACCAATGACCATTTTAATCAGATTTCTCTTAAAAATAACTGCATATAATCCTATCAGAATCAAGGCAGCAACTGCAATAAAAGGAATATTAAAAATCATTTCTTTTCCCCCTTTGTTCTGCTTGCATGAGCCATGACCAAAACGATACCAAACAAACCTGCGATTACCTTAAGTCCTACGGCAAAATTCATCAGTGGAATTACGCCTCCTGTATTGATATCTGCAAGACCTGATCCAGCAGCTGGAACCACTCCGAATAGGGAATTTGTACCAACTAAGAAATTATTAAAAAACACTGCCCCAAAGCCGAGTCCCAGTAGCGCAAGAAGAATAAAACAGACAGCTCCAAGGCTTTCGAGAATTGATAGGTTTTTTTCTTTTACTCTACTCACTATCCATATGGACCCATAAGAAACTAGCATCATTGCACAGCCGGATGCAACTATGGCTCCTCCTTGGAAACCACCACCTGGTGTAAGATGTCCATGGGCAATGACGTATAAACCATATATCGTAATGAGTGGGAATGTAATGCTAGAGATGGTTTTGACGATCTTAGACATGCCACTCATTTGTTTAGCCTCCTAAAAATCATGATAACGGCTGCAACAGCAGTAAATAAAATCGTAGCCTCACCAAGTGTATCAAAACCTCTATAATCAAACACTACTGATGTAACTGCATTGTTTGCTCCTGTTTCTGTCTGGGCGTTGGTAATTATGTTATCGTCCATGCCTGTTTCATCTGGGGCACCAAACGGATGTATCATGAGGGCACCAAAAATAAAGAACATTGCAACAATTGAAAAGGACAATACGGCTGCTATATCTCTTCTTGACATCATGCTTCTTCCTCCATACGTTTTGTAGCTTTTATTGCAATGACAAGAATGGCAGTAGTAAGACAGGCACCTACACCTGCTTCTGCTATTGCAACGTCAGGTGCCTGAAGAATATAAAACTCAAGGGATAGTAAAAGACTCATTGCAGCAACAGCAATAGCCGCGGCGATCAAATCTTTCGTTAAAACAGCAAATGCAGCAGCCGCTACGATTAGGATAGGCAGTATAATATGAATTGCTTCCAGTATCATTCTTTTACCTCCGTTTTCTTCTTAACAGTTTTTTTAGTTGACTTTTTTCTCAAGCTATCTACGACAGCACCAACTGGTTCGACACCACTTTTATGTGCAGCTCTTGCAATAGCATGGGCGCCAGTTGGATTAGTAAGCAGTATGGCTACTAATGCTCCCACTGTGTGTATTGCTAAAACGGAACCATCTGTACTACCTTGATACCACATTTTCAACCCCAGAATTATTACTGACCCACAGATGAAAATTGAACCAAACGTCGTACATTTTGTCCCGGCGTGAAGTCTTGTGTATACATCAGGGAAACGCAATAATCCAACTCCGGCAAGGACATTGAAAAAAATTCCAATTCCCAGTAAAATGTAAATTAAAATCTCTAACATCAGAAGTCCCCTCCTTCTAGGTACTTAGCTATAAACAATGTGGAAATAAAAGAGAGTAGAGCGTAGACTATGGCAACATCAATATAGATAACTTCATTGAATGCTGCACCAAAAACGACCATGCCAACAATTACAATAGTGTTGATCGTGTCCAAGCCAACAATTCGATCTGGTGCGGTTGGTCCACGGATCACTCTAATCATGGCCATTATAACACAAAACAGTAGTGCTAGTAATACAACCAAGTATTCAAAGTCCATCATTCGGCAATCCTCCTGACCCATTTATCAAAATTTCCACAGATATATTTGCAGTCAACAGATCCTCCCTTCAATGCCTCTTCATTGACATTTATCCAGTGGATGTAGAGATCATTTTTGTCTTCATCAATATCCACGCTTAATGTTCCAGGAGTAAGTGTTATGGAATTTGCAAGCATTGTTATTCCAAGATCTGTTTTAAGGTCTGGTGATATTTTTACAATGCCTGGATTGATTTTGCCTGTTATTACTCGGTATGCAACGTCAATATTTGCCTTTGCCAGACCTATAAAAAACGGTCCAATGGCATACGCAATAAATGTTAACCATCTAACAGGATTTAGCATTCTAAAATCTTCCTTCACAAAAATCCGTCCCGTGACGAATCCAACGATTAATGAAAGAATAAATCCAAATAGAAATTCTTCCATGCTCCAAAGCCCCATTGTTCCACTGCCCGTGGTAAGAAGTAGGTAGGTAATGAAACATATGATAGTTGTAACAATAAATGCTATCATTGTATTTCTCCTTCAAATATTTCTAATTTCTATTTGACGGTAATTCTGTTGCTTTTTAAAAGCTTATGGTTTTCTGCTAGAATATTCTAGAGTTGATGTAAGATTGAATATATTGAACCTCAAAAGTAATAAAAGCGAATTGGTATATGGATGAGAAGAGAGTTATTGATGAATGCTAAACTTATAGGTTTTACTCCTAATCCTGAGAAAATACCTGCCATGGCTGCAAAACTTACGCACAGTAAAACAAAACCTGAAGATCTGGATAAAACCTCCGATAAAGAATTAAAATCTATACTCAAACATGTCATGGGCCTAGGGCATACGAGTGTAATTGAGCATGCTAGTTTTACTTTTGCAATAAGTGATGTAAGCAGGTCCCTGACGCATCAGCTAGTAAGACACCGCATAGCAAGTTACGCTCAGCAAAGTCAGCGATATGTAAATTTCAATGAACCTAATTATGTAACACCTCCAAAGATAGCTAAAGATAAGAAAATGAAAGAAGCGTTTGATGAGACAATGCAGAGCATCTGGTGTCAATATAACAAGCTTCTTGAGTTGGGTATTCCTGCTGAAGACAGCAGATATGTGCTTCCCAATGCAGCTTGTACCAATATTGTTGTTACAATGAATGCACGTTCGTTACTGAATTTTTTCGAACTACGGTGTTGCCTACATGCTCAATGGGAGATCAGGCAACTAGCGAATAAGATGTTACAGGAAGTAAAAAAAGCAGCTCCGACTATTTTTAAAAACGCAGGTCCTGCATGTAAGAGCAAAGGTATTTGCCCTGAAAACAAAAAGGATTGTCCACTTTATCCGAAGTGAGGATTGTATGAATCGGCCATATGTAATTGTAAATTGTGCGATGTCTGCAGACGGTAAGATTGCGCTTCCAACTAGAAAACAGCTAAGGATATCTAGTGATGAAGACATAGAACGTATGTACAACTTGCGTAATGAATGTGATGCGGTTCTTGTTGGAATTGGTGCTGTGCTTTCCGATGATCCAAAGCTTACGGTTAAAGAGAAATATGTTAGAAATCCAAAACAGCCTTTGAGGGTAGTTCTGGATAGTAAATGCAGAACTCCGGGAAGTGCTTTGGTTTTAAATGATGTGGCAAAAACACTGATAGTCACCGTCCAAGGAAATGAAAAGCATTTTGATGGGGATCATGTAGAAGTAGTTGGAATCAAGAATGACGATGAGGGGCGTGTGGATCTAGAGAGTATGTTGAACGTCCTGCATCGGAAGGGGATAAGAAAACTATTGGTTGAAGGTGGAGGAACCGCTATATGGAGTTTTTTAAGGAGGGGATTGGTAGATGATTTGTATGTTTATATCGGATCATGTATCATTGGAGGTAAAAACACACCTACACTGGCTGATGGAATTGGTATAAAAAGTGAAGATGATTTATTACCCCTGAAAATAGTTGATGTGAATAGATTAGGGGATGGTATTTTAGTTCATTATAAGCCAAAGTTGTAGTGGAAAACAATTGAAGCTGTAAATTTATTTCACTTCTCTGGAGGTTTATCGCCAAAGTAGAGATTCCCTGTTTTGAAAAGTACGATAAGTATTAGTGCTATTGCTGTAATCATTGCTATTATCACTATTATCCATGGGAATTCTCCAGTAGGTGTTGTTGCTTTTGGTTCTGCGTTTACTGTATATGTTGCGGTATCGGTTCGGCTGTTATTTTCATCATCTTTAACAGTCATACTCAAGGTGTAAATTCCATTGGTTAGATCGGTTTCTGGTGTGTAAATAAATATATGTTTGTTTGCTGAAGTAACAGTAATAATGGTTGAAGTAATGTTGATTGATTCACCGTTTAAAGTAGATTCAATTACCGTCAAAGTTTCATTATATATGATGGATATAGTTGGGTTGGGAGTGTTAAACGTTGCTCCATCGATCGGATCGAAAATAGGTTGTAATATCGTGTAGTGATAAGTGAATTGATATTCTGTATCTGGATCGTCTAATACGTATATCTTGCCGTTTTCTCTCCATATCATATCCGAAGAAATTATCCTTCCATCTGAGGTTTCGACTGTAAGGTTGAGAATGTCAGTGTGTTGATCTGCTACCTCTATATACACCCAATTACTCTTATTTATATTGACAATTACAAGAAAGGAGCTATTCTGAACATCCGTTACAGTATCTATGATGCCTCCTACATTATGTGTCACCTTTGATATAGCATCTGCTTCTACATCCCAAATGAAAAGCTTATCTAAACTGCCGTTTACAGATATCAAAAACGAGATATTTCCACTTATGTTTGTCAGATGTACGGATTTCAATATGTTATTAGGATCATTAAAAGTATCTACTATGCCATCTCCATTGGTGTCATTTGCATAGAAGTTATAGTCTAAACTAATGTTAAATAAATCTTCTACCTCTTCTTCACTTATAACTTTTTCTTCTGTGGGGGGTGGAGGATTGTAATGTCCTCCGCTGCTAGGTCTTGATTTTGTAGTAAAGCTCCATGTATAGTTAGAGATCATGAAGTTACCATCTGCATCTGTCGAATTCCATCCTATGGTAACCTGGTATTGGGTGTTATATCCAAGGTTGTATGATGGATTAGCAGTTAGTGTTTTATTGCTGTCACTCCAACTGAAGTGTTCATATATGGAAGGAGATACAGCAAAGTCGTTTTCAACAGTAGTTCGGTTCATTGATTTGTCGAAGATTACAACAATGTTGGTGTGTGTAGATACTCCAGCACCTGTTGGTGTAGCTGAAGTTACATTTGGCAAAACAGCTAAAGGAAGATAATCTCCACCATTCTGTATAGATGTAGTTCCATAATATGGAATATTGGTATCCCCTATTCCATCTCGCGAAATGTTCCAGGGATAGGTGTTATTATCACCATTATCTGCTCCGTTATAATCGCTCCAGTAGTTTCCACCTAGATACTGCCCATTTATTATATTCGTGCCAAGTTTTCTTGTAGTATTCCAGGTGTTGCTTCCAGTATCATTTACATTATTTGCATTGGCAAAATAGTTGTTGTAAATAGTGTTGTTATTTGATGATGAAAGATTGATGCCCCACCTAGAATTATTGTAAACGCGGTTAGAGAATATGGTGTTGTTTGATGAATTGAGAAAATAGATTCCATCCACAGAATTATTGTAAACTGTATTGCTTGTGAGGGTGTTATTGTAGGAATATTGTATGTGTATGCCATGAGTGTTGTTCAGTAGCGTGTTCTCAGCAATGGAATTGCTATAAGATGCACGAGTAAGATTAGTTGCATTTCCACTAATGAAAATCCCCACTCCGCTGTTATTAGACACTATGTTTTTCTTAATGATAGTATATGCATCCGCAATCCATATCCCTGGATAATTTCCCGTGATGTTTTCATCGTTATGCTCTACTGTATTTGATGTTAGATTATTGTGTTCCCCGCCGTCAACAAAAATAATAAAGCCATTATGCTCGTTTGAATAGATAACATTGTTTTTAATGACATTATTGTCACTAACTTCAGTGAGACTCATTCCAACCATGTTATCTGATAGATTATTGTTTTGTATCGTGTTGTTTGTAGACGCATTCAAGCAGAGACCATGATTAGAGTTCTGATAAATGCAGTTACTATCGATTGTACTGTTGCTGGCATTTCTGCATTCGATTCCATATCCAGTATTATTGTGGATTGTGTTGCCGTATAACGTGGTATTGTGTACAGTAAATGATGCGCAATAAATGTAAATTCCCTTGGAGCAATTCGTTACGTTCATGTCTTGAATAACTGTATTGTTTGCCTCTATGCTTATTCCTGTGCCATTCATTCCATCAATGATCGATGAAGATCTAGCCTGTAATGTTATGCTTTTGCATATGAGAATGTTTTCATGATATGTTCCATTAAAAGCAATGAGCGTATTACCAGTAGAAGCATTATCGACTGCACCTTGTATAACAGAATGCCATGTGCCTTTATTTACATTATAAACTGCTGAGTTTGGTACCAACGGGTGATAGTCCCCACCATTTATTATAGATCTGCTGGAATTATAGGGTAAAGATGTATTTCCTAGTCCATCTCCATTGGTATCCTCTCCGTTATAATCATTCCAGAAGTTGCCACCAGTGTATGACCCGCCAACTATATTTGTACCAAGTTTTCTTGTAATATTCCAGGTGTTGTTTCCAGTGTCGTTTACATTATTTATGTTGTAGAAACAGTTGTTGTAGATGAGGTTACCACTCGAAGATT
>JAUWOO010000024.1 GCA_030612095.1 Thermoplasmatota archaeon
TTGTCTGATCTACGTTACAATCTTCTTGAGTTTATCCATCTCTACCGCTTTTTTTATCTCCATCGCTATCCGTTCACCATAACTTATAGACTCCCCATAAAGATAACCAGAATGGGGCGTGAATTGGGTCAAAGGACTTCCAGGTATTCTCATTGAAACGTCAAAAACAACCATTTCTTCTTTTCCTTTATCAGCAGCAATGGCACCCTGAAGTGCAAATGGACCGATTATGCCGGGAGGGCATTCCTTTTTTGTAGTCTTGACGAACTTTTCACCAAGTACGAATATTTTCTCAATAATGGATTCCTTAGTTGTCGCTGCGATATGACCTGTCTCGATGATTTTTGGTTTCATATACTTAAGAACTTCCAGTTGTTCATTTGCTGGAAGTCTAATAAGACCGTCAAGATTGGTCTGTCTTCTTGTATCTGTACCCATTATCTCAAGTTCATCATCAATTACTGAATAGAAATAATTGAAATTAATCTGCGCACCAACAACATATTCCTCAATTACCGCTTTCTCAAGTGCTTCTTTTGTTATCTGTTTTTTTTCAAGCATCTCATCAGATTTCTTCTTATAGTCATCATAATTAGTAGCATAGAAAAACGCTCTTTCATAGCCCCGAATAGCTTCATTCACTTTGACTATTACAAGCCGGTCAATATCTTTTGGAGACTCAAATATTTTCGGAAATCTTATTCCTGCTTTTTCCAAAAGATAATACTGATTCTTTGGTACATCTCTTTCCTCAAGTTTAAGCATAGAACGTGTTCCGTAAATTGGAACATTAAAATTGTTCTCTATATCGTTAAAGTCGAAATAAACCCAGAAATATCTGTTATGTATAAAGATAGTGTTTTTCTTTCTTAGCTGATCCTGAACTTCTGGTTTTGTTATATCTGAGAACTTATCAAGAATTATTGTATCATCAATACAACCTCGCCCATCCTCCCTAGTTTTGTAATACTTAGTATATGTTTTCTCCCTTCCTTTTTGACAGACTGCAAGTGTTCGAAAACCATGCCTTTTAGCACCCCTGCATACATCCAGAGCGGAATGTCCCCCCAAAACACCTATAGTAATCTTGTCTTTATCATATGAATCGACTAATTTCTGTATTTTTTCTATTTCTATCATAAACTATCCTCCCTTATTTTGACAATATATGTTTCTTTTTTAGTCTATTGGAATTATTATTTGAATTTCGCCCTCTTTGACAGGTAAGGGGGCAGAGGCAACGCCTGCGAAGGGAAATCCCTAACATGTTCCATTATCAAATCATGCAATTCATTTACCGAGTAGGTTTTGTCACCTTCACCTAAATCGCCACTTCTAAATCTTGGTGAAAACGCTTTCTCATTTCTTTCTCTATCACCTACAACAACAATTATAGGAACCCATTCCTTCTCTGCATCACGGATCTTTCTACCAACGCTTTCCTCCCTATCGTCGATGTCCAATCGTATCTTATGATATGGAGATATTTTATTCATCTCATCTGCAAAAACCTTACAATCAGAAACAAATTCATCACCAACTGGAATGAATCTTACCTGTGTTGGAGAAAGCCATAATGGAAACATGGGCTTCTTGCCTTGTGCCATCTTCACAGCCTCACGTTCAAGAAGAGCATAGACACATCGGTCAATACTTCCCGAGATGCTTGTGTGTAAAATGAATGGGTGTCGTTTTTCTCCTTTATCGTTTGCATATGTAATATCAAAGCGTTCTGCATTTTCAACATCAATCTGAACAGTCGAAAGGGCACTTGCCTTCTTCATAGAGTCGATAACATTAAATTCAAATTTCATGACAAAATAGAAGTACTGTTCATTCCACAGCTCAATAAGAACGGGCTTTCCTGCTGATTTGGCAAGGCTCTGAGCCAATGTTTTGTTTTTCTCATAAAATCCCCTAACAAAACGAAGTGCAACCTCGTGATCCAACTTAAGATCATTCATCCATTTCTTTGCAGTGTCAAATTGTCTTTTGAATTCTTCTGTTGCCTGCTCTATCTCCGCACACAAAGTATGCAAATCAGGCATAGTGAAACAACGTAGACGTTTTAGGCCACTTACTTCACCACTCTGCTCCCGTCTGAAACTATAATGCGTGAGTTCATACAATCGCAAGGGAAGATTACGATACGACATCGTCATATCTTTCATTATCATATATTGACCAAAACACGCGGCAAAACGCAAAAAGAAATTTCTATTATCCGAGTTAATAGTGTACTGCCGGGCAGGAAATTTCTTCAAGTAGGCACTTAGTGCAGGATGTTTTATATCATACATAATGGGTGTTTCAACCTGCATCCCACCAAAATCTCCTACCATGTTATTGATATGAGTCTCAAGAAGACCCTTTATGAGTCTACCCTTTGGATACCACCTGAAATTACCGGAATCGCTTGCTGGTTCATAGTCGACAAGCTCCTGAGATTGCATCATCTTAACATGAGCGGGCTGCCCTTCTGATTTTCGTGACCCTTTGCTTTCATATTCATATAAAAGTTTTAGTTCATCATGACCCGTAAAATCAAATTTATCGGCGTCAATAAGCTCCCCCTCAGGAGTTAAAATATACCATTGCGAGACAATCTCTTTTTCCTTTTCCGCAGTTTTCTTCTCCTTTCCAGGGATTATCTCTCTTGAAAGTTCAGATAGTGGATGACCTTTACATGAAATTTTAAATGCTTTGTACCATCCAAATGGCGATCGTTTTACATTGAAGTCTTTATTTTTTAGCTCATATTCAATTTCTATAAGAATTTCTTTTGCCGCTTTTGGACTTGCTAGATCAGAAGAAAGATGCGCATAAGGGTAAATCATTATGTTATTAACTTTTAGTTGCTCTGCAGTTTTCACAATCTCGGCCGTTGCATCTGACACTGCCTGTGTATGAGATTTTTCATCAATTTTTTCAACAGCAGTAAATACAGTAAGAGCCTCTTCCATCCTATCGCCATGATCACTTATTTCTTCAGGAACCGAAATGGCCTTATCTTTTACTTCATATTCTATATAGTCGCTATGTATGAGTAGAAGTTTCATTGAATCAAGTCCCGTAAAACAACTTAACGTTTTTAAATATAATGATTAAAATTTATGGGGGAGGCGGCGGAGGTGTTAAACACCGCTATTAAAAAAATACTTTGAACTTACTTGCAATCCCATCTCTCCGCCTAAATATGAGATATGTTAAACAATATAATAACGTTTCGGAAAAAGATGTTCTGAAATTTTCTCCATATGCATAAGATAAAAAAATTGAAGTTAAAAAATATTCGTTTTCCAACGATTTTGAACAATATCGCCATAAATTTTTGAAAATGAATGAATGGGGCTGATGATTTCTCTAATTTTACAGTGATTTCTTGTATGATTCTGCATCAATTAGCGCATCAATTTCCGATTTATCTTTGATTTCCAACTCGACAAGCCATCCGTCGTCATAAGGGCTACTATTTACAGTTTCAGGCGAATCTTCAAGACCTGAATTCACTTTTGTTATTCTTCCACTAACTGGCGAATAAAGCTCTGATACTGATTTCACAGATTCTACAACGCAGAGTTCTTCACCTTTTTTAACTTCTTTTCCAACTTCAGGTAGTTCTACAAAAACAATATCTGTAAGCTCTGATTGTGCATGATCGGTGATTCCTACTTTTGCAGTGTTATTATCTAATTTAAGCCATTCATGTGTTTCAGTATACTTCAAATCATCTCTAACTTCATCTGACATAATTATCAAAATCCGTTATTTTCAACAGTGTTTTAAAGGTTTCTAATTCTGCTGTGCCCAGTCCTTTTTTACAAATGGCGGTTTGACTACCTTAGCTTTCACAGATTTATTTCTCACAATAATTTCAAGTATTGTATCTTTCTCTCTGTAATCAGGGTCAACATATGCCATTGCAATACCCTTATTCAGACATGGAGACATCGTTCCGCTTGTAACAATACCTACTTCTTTACCATCCTTTTGCACCTTGCAGCCATGTCGAGGAATACCCTTATCGATACATTCCATATATGTCAGTCGTTGATAATCTCCCTGTTCCTTTTGTTTTAACAGGGCATCTTTACCAATAAAATCATGATCCCAATTTATCGTCCAAGACATAAGAGCCTCAAGCGGTGTTTTACCGCCTTCAAATTCATTACCTGCAAGAATGAAACATTTCTCTAGTCTAAGTGTATCTCTGGCACCCAAGCCAATTGGTTTAATATCAAATTCTTTTCCAGCCTTTAGTATTTCATGAAAAACATCCTTTGCCAGGTTAGGTGGAGTTATTTGCAATTCAAATCCCAATTCTCCAGTGTAACCAGTATGTGAAATAATACAGTTTACGCCTGCAACATCTGCATACTGGCAACCAAAAAAACCCACAGTTTTAAGATCGGTATCCGTGAGTTTCTGCAATATTTCCCTTGATTTAGGCCCCTGAATCGCAAGGATAACGTAATCCTTGGAAACATCTTCAGCGGTTGCACGGAGATCATACTCTTCGGCTTTGTCATTGAGCCATTTAGTAACCTCATCTGACATACCCGCATTTGGTATCATCATATATTTTTCCCCAAGATGCATAAAGATTGTATCATCTATCACAGTACCATCTTCTCTTAAAATTGCCGTGTACTGACTTTTACCATCTCCAATTTTTGATGCATCCTCCACAGTTGTAAGACTTACCAGTTTCTCTGCATCTTTGCCTGTGATCCATATATTACTCATGTGAGATACATCAAAAAGACCAACTGATTTTCTCACAGCTAAATGTTCATTTTTGATCGACGAAAACTGCATCGGCATTTCAAAACCAGCAAACTCAGTAAATTTGGCTCCAAGTTCATTATGAATATCGTTCAACGGTGACTTCAATACCATGTCTATCATCGCCAGGTGTATACTATAGCTGTAATTTAAGATTTCGACAAAATATTTATCAAATGCATCTCATAACAACCATTAATGAAACCTGTAAGCATTGATGGCGTATTTGAAAAAAATGGCAGACTATTTACTCAAAATCTAAAGGGTTGCAAAGGAATCAAAGTCTATAACGAAAAATTGATAACTTATAAGAACAAAGAGTTTCGCTCTTGGACCCCATATAGAAGCAAACTAGCCGCTGCTATTATGAATGGATTGAAAGACCTCAAAATAGGTTCAGATTCTCAGATATTATATCTGGGTGCTGCAACAGGCACAACAGTTAGTCATATATCTGACATTGCAAAGGATGGAACAGTTTACGCAGTTGAAAGCTCCCCAGTTGCAGTAAAAAAATTATTACAACTGAGCAAAAAAAGACAAAATGTAATACCAATCCTATCCGATGCCAATCACCCAGATAGATACAGCACAATTGTGCCTACCGTAGATATTGTATATCAGGACATATCACAAAGGAATCAATCTGAAATTTTCATAAGAAATGTCATGAGATATTTGAAAAAAGACGGTCAGGGGATTATCATGGTTAAAGCAAGAAGCATAGACATATCGATGAAACCAAAACAAGTATACAAGCTTGTAACCGAGGATCTAGAAGAACATGGACTCAATATCATCAATCTAATAGATATATCGCGTTATGAAAAGGACCACGCAGCAATTGTCACCCAACTAAATTAATTGAAATAGTCTTTATAATCATAGTATATTAGGGTGCTGGAGATATAGACGTGAGGGGGGAATCAAAACCATTGATTCGGCTGGCAAAATTCTTTGTGCCGTTTATCATAGCAGTTACCGGCATTCTAGTATTGCAGTATACTGTTGGGGAAGCAAGTTCGGCAAAATTGCTACTTCTGATGATGGTGTATTTTTTCCCGCCTTTGGGAAAAGAATCCATTATCCCTCTTGGGGTTAGTGGAGGAGAAATTACAAATCCTATTACAGGCTATGTGTCAGTTGTTCCATCAATCAATCCCATTATTATGGCTTTATCAATTGCATTTATTGATATAGTGGTAGCATTGTTTCTTGTTTGGAACTACGATCTGGCAAAAAAGATACCTATCGTAGGCGACTTTATGATAAAAGTTGAAGAAAAAGGTAAAAATGTTGAGGAAAAATATGGGTGGATTAAGCCCCTTCGTTTTATTGGGATAGTGCTTTTTGTAATGGTTCCCTTTCAGGGCTCCGGAGGACTGGTTGGTTCTATTGTTGGACGTTTAATTGGCATGAAGCCACGTAACACCTTTATTGCAATATCGCTTGGAGCAGTTATTGGTTGCCTACTTATAGCAATGTTTTCACAAGCATTCCTTATTTTTGCCGAGATAAATACAACACTCACCCTCATCCTAGTTGGCATCATTGCTATAGTGATAATAGCATATGTTGTTATCAAAAGAATAAGGAAAAAATAAAATGAACTCTTTCAGGTCTATATCGCGATGTCTATCTCTTTTAACATAGAGTTTGTGATATAAGCAGGTGCGTCTGTAAGGAGATCCTTGTATGGTGATGGAGGGATTATATCCGACTTGCTTAGTTTTTCAGCCTTACTCACATGTCGTCTGATTTCTTCAATGTATAGCTGTTTAATTTTTGTTGAGTTTTTAGCAAGTTTTCTTTTAATTATATTCAGTTTAAAAGAATCATTATCAATCGTTTTATTCTCCAGTCTAGTCAATAAAGGAACAACAACGCTATCTATCATTTCACCTTTTTCAAGATCAACAAGGTCATCGGCAAGTTGGTACGCAAGTCCTATCTCCCTACCATAATCTGCAAGTGTTGTTAATATCTCACCTGTTGCATCTGCTTCAATCGCTCCTGCTTTACAAGCCGAAGAAAATAGAGATGCTGTCTTCATGTTTATTATCTTGTTATATTCACTGAAAATCTTTGATTTTGTAGATAATTCATTTGTGCCGTTTTTAACGTCATCCTTGTTGAAATTAACTTCCTTAAGCTCCCCGCATAAAATCTCACTCCACGTATCAACATACAATCGAGCGATTTGTTCTCCATGACTGAGAGCAATATTAAAACCGATTGCAAGCATCTTATGCCCATTTAAAAGAGCATTTGGTACACCTTCCTCAATGTAAAAGGCAGGTTTTCCCCTCCGCTCTTTGTCTTCATCAATTATATCATCATGTACAAGAGATGCAGTATGTGCTAGTTCGATGCTTACAGTACCTTCGACAGATCTTTGATATTGATAAGGAGTTTCCTTTCCACCAGTACAGACCTTAAAAGAGAGCTGTGCGAGTAACGGGCGCAGACGTTTTCCAGACTTTAATATTGAAAATATTTTTTTATCAGAAATCGTAGATGCTATCTTTTTCTCAATATCTTCTTTTGTAATCTCGAAGAAACTATCTATTGTAAGTGGCTGGTTTTTCATCATTAGTGTGTCCCCCATTACTGCAAAGCGAGATGAGCAAATGTAACAAGTTACAGTATATTAATTATGTATCCCATTTTATATAAATTTTCCTTAACATTCAATATATAATCCGTGTTATGTAACCCATATTACGTTCCGTGACAACATTAACAAACATACCATATGCTCTTGTTATTATTTATAAATTTCTCCATTATAAATGCGATTTTTGAAGAGACCGGGCAACTACATATACTTCACTACTGCTCTTACGTGAGGCAGGAGGAGAATAACATTTCACTGCTTTAAATTTTTGATGAACTTTCTGGATGAAATCGCCTGTATCCTCTCCAGCAAATACCTTACACACAAAGTGTCCTCCATCCTTAAGGAGGTTTTCTGTTGCTTTGAGTGCTTGTTCACAAAGATATATGCTCCTTGCCTGATCAATCGAGTAATTACCAGAGATGTTGGGAGACATATCCGATAACAATATATCTGCCTTATCATCCCCAATGATTTGCACGATCATCTGCAGAGTTGACTCCTTGGTCAGATCCCCCTTTAAAAAAGTTACACCATTTATTGGTTCAATGCGTAGAAGATCTATTCCAATTACTGTTCCACCCTCACCAACAAGCTCCTTTGCAACCTGGCTCCAGCCACCAGGAGCAGCACCAAGATCTATAACTGCATCGCCCTCATGAATGACTCTAAATTTCTTTTGAATTTGTTTTAATTTAAACGCAGAGCGAGCTCTATAACCTACGCGCTTGGCTTCCTTATAGAAATGCTCTCTTTTCTTCTCTGAATACCAACGAGTCATAAAGATTATAAAATAATATCAATGTCGAGTCTTTCTGCAAGTTCCTTGTATCTATTTCGAATAGTTACTTCTGTCACACCTGCCACATCTGCTACTTCTCTTTGGGTCCTTCTCTCACCACACAGTATTGATGCAATATAAATGGATGCAGCAGCAACACCAGTCGGCCCACGTCCACTTGTAAGCTCTTTATCAGCAGCATCTTTAAGGATTTCAATTGACTTTGATTGTACATCCCCTGTAAGTTTTAACTCACTGCAGAATCTTGAAATATAATCCTGTGGTGAAGTTGGCATCAATTTTAATCCAAGTTCACGAGCGATAAACCGATATGTTCTGCCGATTTCTTTTCTAGATACTCTGGAGGACCCAGCAATTTCATCTAGGGTTCTAGGTACGTTACATTGACGACATGCCGCATAAAGTGCAGCAGCAGACACACCCTCAATGCTTCTACCACGGATTAGGTTTTTTAGAACTGCCTTTCTATAAATCATAGCTGCAGTTTCTCTGACGTTCCTAGGCAGACTCATGCCAGATGCCATTCTATCGAGTTCAGATAATGCAAACGCAAGGTTTCTTTCTGTGGCATCACTAATTCTAATTCTTCTCTGCCACTTCCGTAGACGATATAATTGGGCCCTGTTTCTTGTTGGAATTGATTTTCCATAAGAATCGCGGTTTTTCCAGCCAATCATGGTACTAAGACCCTTATCATGAATGGTATACGTCATTGGGGCTCCCACACGTGCTCTTTTCTCACGTTGATCACTGTCAAACGCCCGCCACTCTGGACCATGATCGATAAAATCCTCATCAATAACCAGCCCACAATCTTCACAGACTAACTCTGCTCTGGAATAATCTTTAGTTAAATGTGTACTACCACATTCAGGACATTGAGTAATCTCTTCTATACTTGGTTTTTCTTTCTTTCTTGATTGAGTTTGAACCATCGAAATTCTTCCCCCTTTGTTCTTTTAAACTTTTCGATACTCTTTTAAATGACATAACAGAACTTATATATAAACATTTCTACGATGTTCCTGGAAAAACACAGGACATGACTCGCTAGTCGGAATTGTGCTATCAGCTTTTTAGAAACGCACTATATGCAAGGTACGAAGAATAAACATCAGCCTTACTGGTGACCTCATAAGGTGCATGCATAGACATCACTGCAGGTCCAAGATCTATAACTTCCATTCCAAGTCTTGAGAAATATTTTGCAACTGTACCTCCGCCACCTTTGCCAACCTTACCAAGCTCCCCAGTCTGCCAGGGTATTTTCGCTTTATTGAGCATTGTCCGTATTTCAGCGACATATTCTGCAGAAGCATCATTAGCTGAGTACTTGCCACCATGACCAGTATACTTGGACATAACTATACCATTCCCAAGAGATGAAGCGTTTTTAAGTTCAAAAACCTCAGTATAGTTGGGAGTCACCGCAGCGTTAACATCTGCCGAGATTACCTTGGACTTTAGCATTACGCCATCCATGTCAACATTTGGGTCTAACTCCTTGATAATTGACCTTAAAAAGGTTATAACCTGAGCAGATGCATTTCCTTCACTACCTATCTCCTCTTTATCTACAAAAAGAGATATCGCAGTGTGTTCCGGTCGGTTCAAATCAATAATTGCTTTTAACGATGTGAATGCGCAAGATTTATCATCCTGTCCATAAGCACCTATGAGTGATTTATCAAAACCCATATCCCTTGCCTTGAAAGCTGGGACTGCTTCAAGTTCAGCAGAGATAAAATCCTCTTCAATCATCCCATAATCTTCGTGCAATTTATCAAGTATCGCAGCCTTTATTTTTCCTTTAATATCGCCTTTAACAGGCCTGCTACCGACAATTATGTCAAGACTTTCTCCTTTTATTGCATCACTCATTTTTTTCGTATCTTGAACTTCATGAGATAGATGTGGGAGTATATCTGGGACAGAAAAAATAGGATCCTTTTCATCTTCACCCAATGTAAAAATCTGTTTTGTACCATCTTTTTTAACTACAACTCCATGTAGTGCAAGAGGTATTGTAACCCATTGAAACTTTTTTATTCCACCATAGTAATGAGTCTCAAAAAGAGCCAGATTGCTCTCCGAATCTTCAAACAGAGGAACCTGTTTTAAATCTAATCTTGGAGAATCAACATGAGATATAACAATGCGAACTCCCTCACTTATCGGTTTTTTACCCAGCAAAACAATAGCCGCTTCTGATTCACGATTTAATATGATTTTTTTCTTATGTTTTTTAGCGATTTTCTTTATTTCTTGTATTGCTTCCCTCTCAGTTTTAGCATTATTTAAGAATTTTTTGTATTCTTCCGAAAAGTCAAACGCTTTTTTTATCTGGTCCTTGGTAAGAATCTCCCAAGCCGATTTCCTCTTGTAAGCATATTTACTCTCTTTCTCAGTCATACCTAATGCCTCTAAAGGCGTCATACAATATTCAAATAAAAAGATAACTAAAAAAAATTAATCTAAAAGATTAAAGAAAAAATAAGAAAATAATTTAGATCATTAGTTCTATCTTCTTACGATGAAAATTATTACTATGATACCGATTATGGCAATTATTGCAATCACTGCAACAAACAGGAGTAAACCAGAATCTGCTCCATTTCCACCATTGGAAGGAGGCGTGTCACCTTTAGTGATAGGTACCAGTGTAGTGTCATCGGCAGTTGAACCTGCATCATCTGTTACGGTTAGAGTTACAGTATAATTTCCTGCAGCTTCATAGGAATGTACTGGATTCTTCCCAGTAGCTGTTTCACCATCACCAAAATTCCATTCATAAGTGTAAGGGGGCATACCGAGATATGCAATTCCAGAAAACTCAATGTCGTCTCCTGCCTCTCCACCATATGGCCCGCCAGCGTCCACAGACATGGGTTCATCTGGAGCCATATCCATATAGTAACCAATATCATCCCCTGAAAAAACTAATTCAACAGTATTGGCAATCATTTCGTCATATGTTTCATCTGCATTTAATAAATCAAATTGAATGGTAAGAGTTCCGCCATCAATTGAAAAATCTGTAATATTTGATGTTGTGTAATCTGAATATGACAATTGGCATGTTTGATTAATGTAATTGATCTCATATGTATCTTGAGAAGTGGAAAGAGAGAGGCCATAAGAAACAAGATTGAGAGAATCTAAATCCTCTGTGTCTAGACTGCCCTTGTCCTCAATATTACCATATACTTCAAGGGTTAATGTTACTTCTGTATTTCCATTATTTTTTGCATAAGTAACTTCTTTAATATCAATATTTGGTTTTTCATCCGTAGTTAGTAAATCTTCTAGATCTTCAGAATCATAATCAAAAACAAAAACGTCCCCTTCAGGATCTTCGATACTTTTCTCTTCATCAGCGGCCACTACTGAATACATCGAGCCGATTAAAAGGCACGATATACTCATGACCAAGATTAATACTTTTCCTATCTTCATATGCATTTCTCCTGCAAATTTTAGTAGGGTTATTCGCTAATCTTATATAATAATGTTGCTCAAATTTAACAGATCTTCTACTCATGAAAATTTGTAAAAATTCAATGCTTTTCCTTTTATCATTTACCTTAACTTATCTTTAAGTTTCATAACCGTGGTGTTGATTTCATCCAATGTTGATTCAAGAGTATCAAGTGTTTCATGTACCTCGTCAGTAACTATAGCACCTTGAGGTGAAGGTATTATTATACCATCTTTTTCTAGAGTCCTTAAGGAGTATCTAATCATATGCTGGGGTTGCCCAGTCATTTGCGATAGCCGTATGATGCCTATCGGGCCCTGTTCCTTAACCGTCTTTAAAACATCCAGATGTCTACCAAGTAGATTTAACTCCTTTTCTGCAACATTGGTTATACTTGATTTATTTCTTTCCTGCAATAAAACACCTCCTACGTTACTTGCTAACATATGTAATTCACCGGTTATATAATTTTTGCTCATATATCCATTCGTTCCGGGCACAATTAAAAGAAAATTATATGACATAGAACCATTATTCGGTCTTTCATGGCAATTGGATTCGCATTGTTGAGTATAAGCCCACTATATGAGAAGGAAGTATATGAAAGGCTTAGAGGAACACCTGAAATAACTGAGGTCCATCCCCTCTTCGGAGAATATGATATCTTGTTAAAAATTGAGACTAATGACATCGATTCGATAGGTGGCGTAGTTATAAACAAGATAAGATCTATCAAGGGCGTTATGGATACAAAAACACTAATCGGAACTAAGAGTTTATCTGGAGAAACATAAGCTCTTTTATTTTTTCTTCCTGGCTCAATATTTGTCCTACGATTATATATTATTTTATGATTGGAACGGGGAGAAAGAAATCTGTGAAGTTCTATATATTTTTATGTAGATAAATTTATGTACCAATCATTTGATTTTGAATTAGGGAATACCTCTTGAATAAAAGGCTAACCACATTATTGATAACGCTTGTGCTTTTGTTGACGATTGTAAACATGACAGTCATGAGCAGACAATTAGAACCAGAAAATACAACACTACCGCCGAACAAAGGAACAATATATGTGGATGATGACAACATCGATGGTCCATGGGATGGAACGATGGAGCACCCGTATCAGTATATTCAAGACGGAGTTGTTGCAGCATCAGATGGTGACATCATCTACGTTTTTAGCGGAGAATACTATGAAAATATTGTTGTTGATAAATCTATTACATTATTTGGTGAAAATAGAAAGGATACAATTATCGATGGCATGTATAGAGAATATGCCATTCATGTTGTTGAAAACTGTGTCACAATAGAACAATTCACTATTAGAAACTCTGGCGGGTACATAAACAATGCAGGCATCAAATTAGATTCAGGGAGCAACGTAATAAGAAAATGTACCATATACCGAACCAAAACCGGCGCGTATGTCAATGGAACAAATGATAACGAAATAAATAACTGTACATTTCATACCAATGGCGAAGGAATCTATCTCAGATCATCCAATGGAAATAAAGTTACAGATTGTTATTTTGGCCATAACGCTTTGGGGCTAAACATAGGAGGCTCCAATGGAATTGAAATAACTGATTGCTATGCACAGACCAATGGCATAGGCTTCTTCTTCAACAACTCTTCAAATATTGAGGTGTTACAATGTGCCGCATACAATAACAATGATAACGAGGGCGGTTTGTTCCTAAATTATTGTCGGAATATCGATATTTTAAATTGTATAGTTAGTCACAATGGTTTCGGCATAAAAATTGCAGATTGTTCTAATATTTACATCTCTCACTCTAATCTTTTTTGGAACACACATGCTGGAATTTCTATTTGGGAAGATTCAAAAGATATTGAAATCATAAATTGTGAAATTACAGAAAATTTCAGATTTGGAATATACGTAGAAAATAGCAAATGTAATCTTGTGAACAATAACATTTACAGTTCCCTATTCGGAATGTATTCTGAACAATCGTTGTGTGATGCGATGAATAACTGGTGGGGTTCCCCTTTAGGGCCTACAATTCTAGAACATGAAAAAAACGGTAGGCTTTTTTTCAAATCTGATAAGATACAGTTTTTTCCATGGCTTTTTAAAAAGATTGAAAACGCTGGTTCAAGCTGGGAGATAGATTATAATCGATACAATGTAACAATCAACAATTCACGATATGTTGAAATAGAATTACCTGGAGCAGACAGTGATAACGATCGAATTCCAGATTGGTGGGAAGAAAAGTGGGGATATGATCCAGTTATATGGAATGATCATAAAAATCTTGATCCAGACGAGGATGGATTGAACAACATAGAAGAATGTTTCACAGATCAATGGAACTCAAGTCCATTTTATGACGACATATTCCTTGAGTTTGATTGGGTAAAAGCACAGGATCCTGATGCTCCAAACAAACCGTGTTGCAAGTCTATATCCAAGATGACATCTGCATTTGAAAAACATAATATTACACTTCATGTAGATAATGGAAATCTTGAAGGTGGCGAAGAAATCCCGTCCATCTTAAATTTCTCATTTGCAGATTTGCGTGATCTGTACTGGAATTATTTTTTACATAACGATTTGAATAATCCAAGAAAGGGAATTTTTCATTACTGTCTGGTGTGTGATTATGGCCCGGGTCCCGGATTTGCTTTTGTCGGATGGGACCATCTTGATTCATTTGATATCTCTGCACAAATGCTACAAAACAATCAACCATCCTTTAGCAGAGAGCAGCTAATAATTGGTGGTTCCATTCATGAACTAGGACATACTCTAGGTCTTTTTGTTGATGACCATGGTGGAAACGATAATACAGTTGCAACATGGCCTTTCACACTACAATGGTGGAAATATCAGAATTATAAAAGCTGTATGAACTATCGTTATACATACAGAATAATCGATTATTCCGATGGAACCCATGGAAAGGGAGATTTTAATGACTGGGGCAACCTAGATTTTACATTTTTTAAAAACACACATTTTGAATGGCCCAAGGATTAGTCTTCCTTCCATTTTGTAAGGAGGATACCTGCTATAAAAAACACAGCCGCGAAAACAAGAACGAAAGCTGAGAAAAATAGTGATTTATCAATATCTGCATAAATCATTGCATTTCTCATTCCTTCATTAACATAATACAAAGGCAAAACTTGAGCAATTGATTGCATGAAATCAGGCATACTCTCAAGTGGGAAAAAGGTTCCAGCAAGAAACATCATTGGAAATGTGATCGCCCCACCAGCCATATCCGCGGTTTCTTGTTCTTTTACAAACCGGCCAATAATCATTCCAATACCCGAAAAAAGAAAACTTGTTGCAATTACTAATAGGAAGAAAAATATGTTAATTTTAATACTGATACCCCATACAATAATTCCAACTAATAGAATCACTAATGTAGATACAAATGAAAGAAACAGCATGAATAACATTTTTGATAAAATCCATTCTGCCCGGGTTATTGGCATCGTTAATAGTTTTCTTAAAATCCCATCCTTTCGATATTTAGTATTACGTTCAATACTTCCATAAATACATGAGGTCATAATAGTAAAACCAATCATACCTGGTAAAAAGAAATCAATGTAATCAAAATCTTCACCAA
>JAUWOO010000065.1 GCA_030612095.1 Thermoplasmatota archaeon
GGCTGTTTGGGTCAATTGCGTATTTTTTTCGTAGTTTGATGAAGGTAAGCGTATCGTTATATTTTTTCAACCAGGAATAAATGGTCTGTATTGGTGGAGAATAGCTGTATTTTCGTCCGGTAAGTGTTTTTGCTTTTTTTACTGGGTAGCCCTGATTGTAGAGTTGGAGAGTGTAGAGGATGACATGGAGTGGGTATTGAGTATATGGTTGTTTGGTGTCACTAAAAAAGGTGTCACAGTTTTTACAATAAAAACGTTGTATCGTTCCTTTCCTGGTGTCTCGCAGGCCGGCTTTGATAACATTTTTGTCTTTGTTGCATTTGGGACATTTCATTAGATTAAACCAAATGGTAATATAAAAACAGGTTAATAATACCATGGGGAAAAGTACTGAGGAGATGTGATATTGATGCCTGCTATTGTTGATGCTTGGTTACTGCCAAGCTTCATAATCCCAACTGCTGAGTTTCATATATGATTTACCTGCTGTTGTTCATAATCGTATAGTTTGAGGGAGAAGAGAGTTTAATCATTTGGGTTTGCAAAATTGATATTTAAATAGTGTTTCCACTTTTCTTAATACCTGCAAGAAATAGTGGTGCTGGATAAGACTCTTCGTCTACAACATCCTTTGTTATATATGAAACTGGGAATGGATATTTTTGTTTTTTTGGTTTTCCGTACTTAATTTCAAATCCATAAAATTTTTTGTCATTAGATATCAATAAATCACATTCTTTTGTATTGTAATAAAATCCTGCAAAAGCGTGTCTTTCTTTAATAACTGGTTTCTCAAAACCTTGAATTATATGACTTGACACAATTTGCTCCACAAGTACCTCCAGATTCTTATCCACAAAATCCAATATATCATAATATGTACATCCTGTTATGTATTGGTAAAGAGCCTGAGGAATCAGACTGCTTTGAAAAATAATCTTTTTCTGTTTTCTTAAGGAGTATCTTTTTTTATTTATATCCCATGCGGGAAGAAGATAAATCACCCTAGAATTTTCAAGAATCTTTATATATTCCCTAACTGTGTTGTGATGTATTCCAGTATCTGATGCAATGGTAATGAAATCAAGTCTTGATGTTTTGGAATTCAATATTTTCTCCAATATTTCTCTTCCAATTTCCTCACTTTTATTCTCATTAGACAATGTTCCAAGAAACAGACGGATAATCGTTTCATACATTTTTTCGTTTATCTTTCCTTTCTTCAGATACTGCAATACCGCGTCTGGAAATCCACCAGTCAAAATATAAGAATA
Organism: Thermoplasmatota archaeon; assembly: GCA_030612095.1. Lineage (GTDB taxonomy): Archaea > Thermoplasmatota > E2 > DHVEG-1 > DHVEG-1 > JAUWWG01. The sequence goes on from JAUWOO010000065.1 coordinate 1,275, forward strand.
AAACAAAGATTCAAGTTCATCGAAGTATGGGATCATATCTTCAATATTTGGATTAAGCAAAGGGAAACTATCAAATTTTTTAATTTTACCTATGATCTTGCGAATATCCGGATTTTCTATTTTGTCTTTAATGTCAACAACGTTGCCGATAAATTCTCGAAAACTTAGGGGGTTAAAAAAATATTCATTTCCTTCAATTCTTCTTCCAGGAAGTCGCTCCTTCTTTTCTTTAATCTTTACAGGATTCGAACCAGTTGCAATAATTGTTAGATCTGTTGTCTCAGCAAACTCTTTTAACAAAATATTCCAGCCATCAAAATAGGTTATTTCATCAAAAATGGCCACTTCCCCGTTGAATCTTTTTACAAATTCCTTGATTATATTTTTTATCTCACTTAGATTATGCCTATCACATGAGACATAAATTATTTTTCTCCCATCTATTTTTTCTACTAAATCCTTAATTAGAAGTTTGGTGTAAACGGTTTTGCCCGATCTCCTAATTCCCCTTAAAAGATATATTTCCCCTTTTTTAATTTCTATTTTTTTCCTATCTAGGAGAATATCCAGTTCCTTCAAATCATTATCATTTTTCTCCCAACCTTCCCCTTTCCACCATGCATTTTGAAAACTCAATCCTGATAATTTTATTGTCATGTATGATAGTATGCAACCATATTTTATAAGTTTTGCGATAATAGATTATCACAAACTATGATTTATATGATAACCAACTATCACAATTTGAACTTATTCTCTTTTGGTTTGGCCACAGCAATACTTTTTCCTTGCTCCCAAATTTTGCCAATTCTTGAAGGATTTTTATTCATAATTTGGTAGTGCAGTACTTTATGTCTGATAATTTGGATGAAGAAAAACATACCACGTCATCGGCATGTCTTATAAATCTTCCTTCATAGCCGGAGTCATCCCATTTTTATCCACCCACATGAAATTTCTATACATCTGGAAAAAGCCGTAATGCTTGGTCAGCCTTCTAACCTTTTTTGCAAAACCCTTGGTTTTACGAACCAAGTGACTTTGAGATCCTCTGGCAATTCCATTCATATTCTCAATTTGGGAGGTATTGATTTCCTTGAGGCTGCCATCACCAGTGATCCATTCCTTTTCCGTTTTCACCAATCGTCCAGATTCCTTGTATTTGATAAGCTTGCCATATCGATAGCATGTAGGCGCATACAACTCTTTGAGAGATTCATAGAACTGTCGATTCCCATCAGAGAAAAATGTCACGGGATCTATTGGCATTGGAAGCTCAATGGATTCCATAACTTTTATCATGAATTGGTCACACGTTTGCTGAGTTCTTTTGCCAACCTCGTAGGCAAGGATGAAGTGAGATTTTCTCTTCATGCCTGAATATATCCAGGCATCACCTTCGAAATCTGGCGAAGTTGCTCCGTTGTCCACCTTCGCTTGTTTTTTTTTACAAATGACCACATTTCGTCAAGTTCAACCTGGCCAACTTTTGCTTTACCAACCATCAGTGCATTGAATTCTAAGGCATGAAGCGTGATGTCACTAATCACAAGAGAGACTGTCTTGAGAGTTAGACCAGTCACGCGCGATATTGCCCTGTTCCCCATCTTTTCTATGAGAAGCTTTCCAATGAGAATTAATTGATCCTCAGAGATGTGGCGGTGATACATTGGGGTATTTGCAGTTTCAACGAAGTAACCTTTACAATGCATACATTGGTATCGTTGATGGCTTGCCGAGTTGAATCCTTGTTTCCGAATGTCTTTACCTGGCACCATCTGGAAGTACTGGCATTTGGGGTTCTGGCACACAAAATCATTTGGGATTCTTGGGCGGGACATGGTTACACCATATCCCATATAGGCAAAGGCCTATAATTATCTACCGCAAAGTACTACACTACCCATAATTTTGTACCCTTTCATGCTGTTGTTAATGGCGGGTAACTGCTGAGTTTCATATATGATTTACCTGCCGTTGTTGATAAAAAGGTGGGCCGGAGCTGCCGTCGTTAATATATGAAGGGCAGCAGACGATGATTGCAAGCGAGTTCGTTGTGAAATGAGTGTGAATAAATGGTATGCCTCTTGTTTTTCCTTCTGTTGTGAGCGTAGAAATGCATGGATATACATGGATATGCATGAAAATGAATGTTATTTCATATATGAACGATGGCAAGCATATGTTGTCTTTGATAATTATGAAGGATGGTTAATGGTTGGTAATAAATACTCGTTGAAATCGATGAGGGAAACATCGATAGATAGTACCAAAGCTGAACAAAGTAAAACCAAAGAAGCGGAAAAGAAAATGGATTGAGTTATATACTATTCATTTAGAAAAGACGATATTTTGTGATTTTCTTAAACAGATATTCCTGCGTTTTTGCAACATCCTCTTTATTTTAACAAGAATTGATTCAATTTCTTACCTAATCGAAGAGCTCATGGTTCGATGGACAGCCTCGTTATGTTACAATTTTGAAGGAATATCTAAGTGGCATTAATTTAAAAAATAAGAAAATTTACATTCAATTATTTTTCGATTTTTTTCAATATTTCATCTGAATCATATAAGAAATTTCTCTTAATAAACCAAAAATCCTTTTTATTGTATGTAATCATGGTTCTGGGTGGGGGATATGCATGAGCACCGATTAGATAATCTCTATTGTTATCTTTAAAATCTTCACCTTTTATACCATACAACGCTGCATATTGTGCTCTTGTTTTAGTTAACCATTCAACTTCAATACCAAGTTTGTTGATGTAATAGTCTACCTCGGCAGGTTTCTTATGTCTTTTCCCAATTAAATATAAGCAAACCTCGGCATATGCAACAGCAGGTAGAATTTTTTTTCCATGATATTTTTCAAGTTTTTTAAGAAAACTCCCGTCTCTAAATACACAAGTGTCCAAAATCAGTGGATCGTTAATTTTCACACCTTAACCAATTTTAACTAGTTTTAGCTACAATATTCTTCAAAGTCTTTAGAAAACTCAAATTCATCAATAAGTTTATACGTCTCTTTCAAATCTTTTGTTCTCCATCTATATTCTTTTGCAAGTTGTTTATCTTTAATAATTTTAGGATATTTCTTACTTGCCTGTATGATTAAATCCCCCATAATTTTTTTATATCTGACATTTTCGAAATCGAGTTTACTTTCCCAATATGCTATAGTTTTTTTTGGAATATTTTCCGATGCTCCTTTTTTTAATCTTAGGTGATAGCAGAACCAGAACCAAAAATTTATATAAGCCTCCTCAAATATTTTAAAGCCCCAGTCTTCTTTTTCCAGAAGTATATCAACAACTTTCTTAAATAAACGATATTGTTGTTTTAATTCAGGGAACTCTTTGTCTGGAAAATGTGATAAAGAGTCTAATATAACTCCTTTTGAAATTAATTTATAATTTTTACTATCCCAATTAAGAGCGTTTTTCCATCCATAAACAACCCCTCTTAAATCAAGGATGCCCCTCTGAAAATCGAATGGGGCATATTCATATACTTTTTGTACAAGTTGTTTTCTTTTATCACTATATTTATTAGTTAAATCGATAACTATTTCTTCAATAATATCATATGCATCATGACGAAAAAAATCAGGTTCTTCATATCTCCACTCGACCGTTGTTTTTAATGGACTTTCATGTTGCCAAACTAGATTAGTTGGCATACCTCGTTTATGTACTTGGTCACCATATCTATACCAATAATGAGGTAAACCAATATCTATGTCTTTTTCTAAAAGATTCCGATGACATAATGACATGATTTTGTTGAAATATAATCCTGATGGTGGTTTCCCCTTTTTTTCTTTATACTTATTTATAACGATGTATGAAGCATAACGTAATAAGTCATTGGAGTTTGGAGTCGTATTGATTCTTATCACCTTTTTTTACAATTTTTATCTATCCTTAATAATATCTATGCATTAAATTTTATATAAGATTTATGGTAAAATTATTGTAATTTCTTCCAATATATACCTCCCTCATACTATTATCGCATTTATTTAACATCCCACATCCCTTCCAATATTTGCTAGAGTTTACATAATTTATGAATTAAAGAAACTTCTGATTTACCCATTAGTGAGTAGAAACTCATATCTTTCTTAATCCCAATTCACTATTGCCAAAAATCACTATGTAAATCATTAACACGCTTAGTGGAGGATATTCCTGCGTTTTTGCAACATCCTCTTTATTTTAACAAGAATTGATTCAATTTCTTACCTAATCGAAGAGCTCATGGTTCGATGGACAGCCTCGTTATGTTACAATTTTGAAGGAATATCTGCGTGGAGTTATAGCAGTCAGAAAAGAGGATGCCGATGAAATCATTTCATTCCTAAAATCATACAATGCAGAGATATATGCAAGAGATATTATTCTCCTGGAGAAAGACCTCAAGGAATTAAGAATAAGAACAGAATGAGACATCCAGATGCGGCCAAGATATGGGTGGCTATTCTGTCTATTGATAAAATTTAGGACTTTTTACACACAGCCTTTTGCTAAAGACATGATAAATATGACAAGTTGTGCTATAGAAATAGTAAGTAAGTGTTTTTATATGATAGAAAATACCAATGCATAGCAAACATTTAATTACTAGTTAATATTACTATGTATTTATGAAAGGAGACAAACGTGAAAGAATCATTCGAACTCTCCTTAATAACCCGGATGGTAATCTTACTGCATATCGCATACATTGCAAAGCTGAATGTTCACAGCCCTGGGCGCTAACCTATGTAAAGAAACTGGAGAATTTGGGTTTTCTAAAAAAAACCAAAGTAACTGATGTCTACGGGCTTTTTAACTACTGGATGAAAATCCGCTTACCTCCAAAGTGTGCAAACTATCATCTAAACAACAATCCACTTACAATCATTAAGAAAAGCGGCATGAGCTATGCACTCACCACTTATCAAGCTGAAAATCTACTTCACGGGTATCTTTTCCCAACCCGTACAGATCTCTATATTCTCAACGATGAGTTAGATGAATGGCATACCTATCTCATCAACCATGGACTTGCTGGAGGAGGAAACACTCGCATTATCATTGCCGACCCTTTTATCGTCAATAAACATACTACGAATCGTAAAGGATATGATATCGTATCAAGATCACAACTCATCAGCGATCTTTTCATGGAAGGGGGCGTTGCGGTAGAAGCTGCGCATATGCTTATTTCGGAGTGGTATTCTGAATTTTTATAATAATCAGATCGCGACAATTACTGAAAATTATCTTTCCAATTTAATGAAATCTATTACTAACCCTACTTGCCTTCTTGGAGGTTGGGCAGTCTATCATAGCGTTAATACTTCTTTTTTTCGAAAGAAAAATCGCCCATACCTTGGTTCACGTGATATCGATTTTGGCATATATATCAAGCCAATGATGAGTAAAACCAAACTTATTTCGTCACAATTATTTCAAATGACACACCTTCTTGAATCAGAGGCTTTTCAAATAGACGGAATAAGATACCGGAAAGATATTACATATGATATCAGGGGTGCAAATGGGGAAGAAAAAAAAGAATCGTTTCCACTTTATATTGATATTATCGTCAATGCATATCCACCTAGCTATTCAGATATCATCCCTCAATATTTCTTTGAAGAACCTCTTCTTGAAAACATCTATAGTAGTCCACAATATCAAATTCAATTACCTAAGATTAGTCATCATTTATTTATGCCGACACCAGAGATACTGTCTGCAATTAAGCTACAATGTATTTGTGGTAGAAATATTCATCATAAACGAGTGAAAGATCTCTGTGACCTTTATAGTCTGTTATTTTATGCATCAAAATCTTTTAAGAACACTGTTGAAGAAATGAAAAAGTTTATTGCACCGGGTTCTGTTAGACAAGTCAAAGAAATTGTTGATAAAGAACTGATGATAGAAAGTGAGAAATTGCTTGGAGAGCCTCCAGGTTCAATCAACACAGTTATCATCAATCTCTTTAATGAATTTGGAATCTAAAAGAAGAAAACAACAGTGGCTCTTTTTTAAAGTGATAGAATGTTTTATCATCAATTGTTTTTATCGTACACGAATATGCCTGATGTTTTTAGCGTGCGAAAGTCGGTTGATAACTGATGGAGATTGCGAATGCAGCAGTGGAGTTGAACCTGAGTTTTGCAGAAAACAGCAATGGAGAGTTTCATAATGACTATCTGCCATTGTTGATAATCATACCTGCCTGTTGACTTTCATAATGACTATCTGCCATTGTTGATAATCATACCTGCTGAGTTTCATATATGATTCACCTGCCATCGTTTATATATATTTCATCTGACGAGTTTTGCACAAAACATGGGTAAAACAGACGAGTTCTGCATGCAAAAGATGCCTGGTAACGATTGATTTTTTCTAGCGGAAATGCTTGTTTTATTGTTCAGTGTATTGAGCAATAATACAGTTTATTACTCATTATATTGAGCAATAATTAAATATTGGGTGTGTCATTCTTCTTATTATGATCTCAAAATCAGTTCTTGGAACTATCGTAAAAGATCAATTACAGGAATTTAAGGCATTACATGACTCCGTTATACGTACAAAACTTGATTTAGCAATTTCTTACAAAGGATCCGCAGCGTTTGTGGTCAAAGGACTCAGACGCAGTGGAAAAAGCACTCTGTTAAAACAGATAATTACAACGCGTTATCCTGACGATTTTTCATATTTCAATTTTGATGATGAACGACTCATCGATTTCACTGCAGATGATTTCCAAGTACTTATGGAAACGATGATCGAACTTTTTGGAAAGAGTGAAACATTGGTCTTTGACGAAATACAAAACATCACTGGATGGGAACTCTTTATCAATAGAATTCTTAGGGAAGGTTATACCGTGTTTATTACCGGATCAAACGCTCATCTCTTAAGTAAAGAACTTGGTACGCATCTTACGGGAAGACACGTTGATATCGAACTCTACCCATTTTCGTTTACAGAGTTTCTTAAAGCAAACTCAGTGGACATTCCGATGAAAGGATTATATTCCACTGAGGAAAAAGCGCTTCTTTCAAAACAATTCAAGCAATATTTTGAGAAAGGCGGTATGCCTGAAGTTGTTGTCCTTCAAAACGAGCAGATGCTCACATCAGTGGTCAATGACATCATCTATAAGGACATTGTCAGCCGCTACAACATTCGAAAACCAGCAGAGTTTAAATCAATACTTAAATTTCTCATCGCAAACATCTCAAATCAGATCAGCTATCGATCAATTCAAAATAATTTCAATATACAAAGTTCTAATACAATCCAAAAATACATAGAGTATGCAGAGGATACCTATCTTATCTTCATTGTCCACCGATATGAACCAAAACTGAAACAGTTCGATAAAAATCTGAAGAAAATCTACTGTGTTGATAATGGGATCATCCTTAAACATACACCCAACATTCTCAAACGACAGGGAGCCTTACTGGAAAATCTGGTAGCGGTCCATCTTAAAAGGCAGGGAAAGGAATTTTATTACTATAGAGGAAAGACTTCTGCAGAATGTGATTTTGTGATTCCAAACGAAAAACAAGCGATCCAGGTATGTGCACACCTTCACCATCAGAATAAGGATCGAGAGATTAAAGGACTTAAAGAAGCACTTGAAACACTCCGTGGGACACAAGGGCGCATTCTAACATTTGATCAAGAAGAACAACTCACACAGGATAATAAAACAGTCACTATCCAACCAGTCTGGCAATGGCTTTTGGAAAATGAATCAACTAATGGGTAACATATGTTACTCATGCAGATCTTGTTTGCTCTCTACATATGGTCCCTTGCATATTATGCATTTATCTTTCACGTTTGAATCATTGATGGTTCATAGCTGCCATTTTTGATAATACCTGCCTGTTGACTTTCATAATGACTATCTGCCATCGTTGATAATCGTAACTGCTGTTGCTGATAATGGTAACTGACAAGCTTCATATATGATTCATCTGCCATCCTTGATAAAAAGGTGGGGTGGAGCTGCCGTCGTTAATATATGAAGGATGGCAGACATGTCTGATGGGTGAGTTGTGCGTGTCGATTGGAAGAAAGTGCCTTTTTTCTTCTGTTGGATGCGCTAAAATGTGGATTATTTCATATATGAACGATGGCAGGTAAATGCTGTCTTTTGTAATTATGAACTATGGCAGATGCCATTTAGGAGTATTTTACAATAAACCTTTCATCAAAACACAATTCTTTAATATGCATCACAGATGTAATGACGTATAGTGATGTGTTTTTAGAGTGGTAAAATAGTAGAGTGATGTGGGGGAAACGATGGAACAACACACTCAGCAATATAATAAACAACATACTAATAAAACAATAACAAACAGCACATGTATTGTTACTGGTGGTGCAGGG
>JAUWOO010000094.1 GCA_030612095.1 Thermoplasmatota archaeon
TACCAGTTATTTAATACGTTTGGTCCTCCTGAATATGCTTCCGCTTCTGTTAAGTTGATATAGCATAAACCTGGTTTTACTGCAGTAAAGTTTACCGTAAATATTGTAGTGTTAGCTGTCGATCCTGCCATAATAAATGCCTGGATACCCGTTATATTTCCTGCGCTGTTATGTATAGTTCCATTATCGTAAAACCCACTTCTCCAATAAGGATCGATTGAAACAGAATCTGCATTTGCCATTCCCAGAAATGTTTCATTAAAATTGAGCATATCAACGAGCCAAGCGCCTATAGATTCATCGGCATTTAACCATACTGTGATGCTAAATGTCTCACCTACCGTAACTATGCTTGATGATGGATAACAGCCCATCTCGGTGTTTCCTGCTCCATTTATGATTGGAATGATAACAATAAGCATAGTAGCTATCGATATGATAACGCTTTTCCTTAGCAATTCTCTTTTCATATATATTGCCCCTAGTGCAAAAATGCACAATGTTAATGAATGATACAACTTTGCGCTCTAATCAATATATAAATGTTTTTTTACAATCGTTACCATTTTTCGATTGCCGCTATAGCTATACCCAAATGAAACTGACATCGAGGATGATTATTAACTAATAGTAAATATGCCAGTACTCTGCATTTATCAATTTTTGTAGGAGAGTTAGATTCACTTTTAAATTTTTGGCAAAAAATAAAAGCGATATCATCAATATCGATATACCTAAAGATAATGCTTTACCAAACAAATTATTTTTAGGCATATTTTACTTTCTCCCCCAGTATATTAAATATTTTAGGTAATCTTATTATATGTAGGAAATTAAATATATAGTTAGTGTATAAATAATTTTTCCTGATGTAAAGTCAACCAAAATTAGCAACATCATTTGTCAAGGCATAACTGCTAAAATAGTAGAGAATCTCTTTGATTATGAAATATTCAATAATATCTTCACTCCTTAAGAAAATGAATTGAAAGCATGATTCTTTTTTGTAGTCGTAGTATTACCATTTATATAGCAAAAGATATGTTAAGATATAACACACGGGAAAGATTAGAAAAAATATACTTGGATTTGAGGCAGTACCAAAAATGAAAATAATTCCTATTGAAAAGACGCTTCCATTTCAGTATTTACGTTACTATTCTTGTAGGTGCTTTGCATAACCAACAGGAATTATAACCACAGGTGTAAACTTTTTAGGTGATTCTAGTAGATCGTTTAAAAAATCTGTCTCTGAGGGAGTATATGTAAGAGCGTCAAGTCCCTCATTCTCGGCAGCAAGAATCATGTAGGATATGGACATCATGTAGATTCCAGCCAATAGGGTTTATCAGTTTCGCCTGCAACTACTACAAGATGCGGTGCATTCACGAGAAAATCCTTTTCAAGAGATATGTTCCTCTTTTCCATCCATTTTTTAAACCATTCTTCGGAAGCGCCATAACATCTTTTGTCAGCATCCTTACAGTATTGTTTGATTTTCTTCCTTAAAGCAGTATCGTCAACAACTATGTACGCATATGGTTTCTGATCAGCCCATGATGGTGCCAATCGCCCTGCTTTCAGAATTAAATTTAACTCTTCTTCTGGAACTTCCTTATTTAAAAAATCCCTGATACTCTGCCTGTTTTTCATCAACTTGTATAAATCCATGACATCCAATAGCTAAACGTTATTTATCTATTCCAATTTCTGCAACGAGCTTATCTATCTTCCATTTCTTTACAAGTTTTCCAGCGGGTTTTTCAACAAAAGTAATCTTCTTAGAACGTGTTTCTCCTTTGATATACTCTTCCCACTGTTGAAGTGCTTTTTTCCTATCCAGATCTACTTTGACTTCCGTAGTAATTTTATCTTCTACATCTAGATCCAATTCCTTTCTCATAGATTGGATTCTCCTCACCATCTCCCGTGCAAAGCCTTCTGCCTCAAGTTCAGGCGTGAGAACGGTATCTAAGAAAAGAGTCATATCCTCAACTTCAGCAAAAGCAACATGTTCTTTTTCCTTTTCAATTGTCTCAAAATCATCTTTTGTGAGTTTTATTTTTTCAGTATCCAATTCTATAACAATTTCCTTATTTTTCATGAGTTCTTCATATAACTCGATTTTGTCCCAGCTTTCTATTTTACCAAGAATTATTTTGGCTTTCTCTTTGAACTTCGGACCCAAACTGGAATAGTTTGGCCTTGCCATTTTAGTCATAAATTGTGATGTATCTCTAGCAAAAGAAATATGTTTCACGTTGATTTCTTCGTTTAATAAATCCAACAGATCTTTTATTGAATCCTCGATATCTTTCCCACATACTAGGGTTGCACTGTTCAATGGATATTTTACCTTGATTCCTACCTTTGACCGGAGAGCTCGGCCGATTTCCACAAGTGTTCTTATCCTTTCCATGCCTTCCTCAAGTTTTTCATCAACTTGTTTTTCATTTGGTTCTAAATAATCGCACAAATGAACACTTTCAGGCATATCATCGGTTCTTAGGTTTAGATACATCTCCTCAGTGATAAACGGTATGAATGGGGCAAGCACCTTAGAAAGTCCCAAAAAGACATCATACATCGTAGAGTACCCAGAGAGCTTATCATCTGTTTTTTCTTCGACCCAAAGACGTTTTCTTGAACGACGTAGATACCAGTTACTAAAATCTTCAATAACAAAACTCTCTATTGCCCGTGAAGCTTTGTGAATCTCGAAAGTTTTAACGTATTTCCTAACCTCACCAATAGTTTTATTAAACCTACTTAACACCCATTTATCTAAAAACTGTCTATTTTCAAAGTGAGAATAGTCTTTTTTCGGATCGAACTTGTCCAAAGAGGCGTAAGTTGTAAAGAAATTATAGGAATTCCAAAGAGTAAGAATGAATTTACCAAAGGTATCTTTAACCGCTCCTTCATAAAACCGTGTGGACACCCAAGGAGCATTGGCTGAGATGAGATACCAACGAAGTGCATCAGCACCCTCATGATCAAGTATGATATTTGGATCAACGTAATTCTTTTTACTTTTACTCATCTTTTGATTATCTTTATCTAAGACAAGTCCTAGTGTAAGCACATTTTTATACGGATTTTCATCAAACAAAAACGTCGAAATAGCCAGGAGTGAATAAAACCACCCTCGTGTCTGATCAAGAGCTTCGCTGATAAAGTCAACAGGGAAATTTTCTTTGAATTTTTCTTTATTTTCAAAAGGATAGTGCCACTGAGCAAAAAATGCAGAACCTGAATCATACCAACAGTCAATAACTTCTTTCTCACGTTTCATTTCAGACTGGCACTTTGGACAGCGTACAATCAATTCGTCAACAAACGGTTTATGCAAATCATAATCATCTGTAAAATTATCGCTCAAACTCTTCAGTTCATCGACACTGCCAACACATATCCTATGGCTGCATGCCTTATCAGTACAAGTCCAAATAGGTAGAGGCGTTCCCCAGTACCGATTTCTGGAAAGGGCCCAGTCCTTCACATCACGTATGAAATCCCCAAAACGCCCTTGTTGGAGGTACTCTGGATACCATTTTATCTGATTATTGTTTTTTATTAGGGATTCCTGTACCTTTGACATAGCAATAAACCACGACTCCATTGCATAATACAGGAGAGGAGAATCACAGCGCCAACAGAATGGATACTCATGAGCATATTTTTTTACACCTTCTACTAGCCCCCTTTCTTCAAGATGTTTAATGATATTGGGGTCGGCATCTTTGACAAACTGTCCTTTCCAAAGGGTAACCTCATCCTTGAAGGTACCGTCAAGTTTAACCAGTTGTATAACAGGTAATTCGTATTTTTTACCAACGTTATAATCATCTTCACCAAAAGCAGGAGCAATGTGAACAATACCCGTTCCATCCTCCATAGTTACGAAATCTGCACAGAGAACATACCATGCCTTTTTGTCAGGTTTGTAATAATTAAATAATGGTTCATATTCAATATTTTCAAGTTTTTTTCCAGAAAAACCGTCCAGTAACTCATACTCCCGTCCTTTCAACAAAACTGATGCACACTCTTCAGCAAGAATCAACGTTTGTCCATTGTAACGTACCTTTATGTAAGTTTCATCTGGATGAACGGCAAGTGCTGCATTTGAAATAAGAGTCCAAGGAGTTGTAGTCCATGCTAGAAAATAAGCATCCTCCTCTCTAAGTTTGAATTTTACAAATATAGATGGTTCCTCAACAGTCTTATATCCCTGTGCTATTTCATGTGCAGAAAGCGCCGTTCCGCAACGTGGGCAATAAGGAACTACTTTATGTCCATGATACAATAGCTTTTTTTCCCATGCCTGTTTAAGAGACCACCATACGGACTCTATATATTCATTTTTTAGTGTGATATAGGGATTGCTCATATCAAGCCAGAACCCGATACGATCGGTTATACCAACCCACGCAGCTTCGTATTTGAACACGCTTTTTCTACATTTTTCATTAAACTTTTTGATGCCGTAATCCTCAATAGCTTGTTTATCTTTGAGTCCTATTTTTTTCTCAACTTCTATTTCCACGGGTAGGCCATGTGTATCCCATCCTGCTTTTCTTTCTATGTAATATCCATTCATTACATGATATCTTAGAATTAGGTCTTTCATGACCCTTGTGAGGACATGACCAGGGTGAGGAAGACCATTGGCTGTTGGGGGACCCTCTAAAAAAACATAGGGTTTGCACCCTTTCCTCAGTATGACAGATTTTTTGAATATATCATTCTCTGTCCAAAATTTCTGAATTTTTTCTTCGAATTCCTTTGGAATATACTTTTGAGGGGGTGATTCAATCATTGTTTTTCACCAGATTTAGAGGGATTTTAACCTTGAAGTGACACCCTAATGGCAAAAGCCCGTTAAAATTATTTCTATCAGATTTTGTTAATAACTGCGGATATCATCTGATTTCATGAATTCGCGAAGTAGAGACGTAGCATAGCATCCTTTCTTCAATTCAAATTTTAAAGTTAATGCAAGCTTACCATTGTTCAGAGCATCATCATTCAATTCAAATCTAAGGTTATTAACAGAAGACAATAATGGGCGTCTTAAACCTGACGAAGAAATATATGGAATTTCCGGTATGATAAAATCTCTAGGATCGACTCCTTCACCATCAATAATATTATGTTCGATTTCACCCATTTCTCCTTCTGAAAATACCGAATCGCTGCCAAATAAAAGACCGCTTACAAATGCATTGCCTTTTAGAATTTGTTTATTTGCTTTTTCAATGTTCCTTTCTGTAACAATTATAGCATTTTCATCAATAATCTCTTTTCTTATGGGGAGAACCGCATCGCCAACAATCGCCTTATTTAAAGGCAACTTCCGTTTAATTCGTTCACTTAACATTTTGTTAAAAAGATATGATTGGTATGCATAAACAAACATGGTCAAAAGATTCTTTGGGAGTTCTTTTAAAGCGCCAACGAAATCCTCTGGATCAATGACTAATTTGTTTAGCATGGCCTTTTCAAAATTTAGATAATTAGGATAAGAATTCAACGCCTCCGAAAAGTCATATGTTTTTTGTAATCTATCTCTCAGATTATATGTTTCCTCATCCTCCCCTTCAATGGGATTTGCGATATAACTCATCACTGCCTTTTCAAAATCATCAAATACTATGTATCTTCCCACCACGTGAGTAATTGGTCGTATAATACCAAAACGCTGAATGCCATAAAAATTAGGAAAACCACCATTATTATTTATAGCGGAAATTACGTCTTGTATTTGTTCTGATCTAGTACCTCTACTGACATTTCTTATGATAATTTCGAATCTATTACCTAAAAGACATCCAATTTTGACAGGATGATCGGATTCATAGATGTTTTCTATATTAACATCTTTGATTTTTACTTTAGCTAAGTCATCTTTAGAGATATTGTGAAAAGACATTAGCCTAGTTGCCTTCGCCCGTTTATCCTTGGTGCCTGCAAAACCAACTCGTTTTCGCGAAATATGTAATCTGTTAGAAAGCTCCCTTACCAGCCCATTTGTCTCCCAGTTTGTAGCTGCGACCTCGGCAATCGTAAACCGCCCATTTTCTTTTTTTGAGGGGTATTTGGAAATCTCATTTACAATAAAATCCTCGGGCACTGTGCGGAGTTTTCCACCTATTCCCCCCGCTGATGTAAAAAAAGTTTCTATGCCTGTGTTTTTTTCAGCATCCAAACATTTCATCTACTTTTTACTCTTACTTTTAGTTTTTCCTTCAAAATTTTTACCGAAGCTTTTTACTTCATCCTCTAGCTGTTTGACAGCTTTTTTCAATATCTCTTCGGGTTTCCCTTTTTTAACTCTAACGTACAAACGTCGTTTCTTCGCCGTAGGGTTATCAGTCATGTACGCTGCATACTCCACATCCTCATTTTGTAGCAATACCTGTGTAATGGGATTTAATATGGTCTCATTTTCCCCAATAACTTCTAATTCGAGTTCCTTCGATGTTTTTTTAATCTTTTTCAAATCCATGAATCTTCACTCCTTCCCCATAATAACAATCTATCTTAAAGATTATCTAAATCATAGCTTCCGTAATCAATTGCTGTTCTTCTTCGCTCCTTATTCCCGCAATTTTCACATTCTAAAATATTGTCCTTTTTGATGAGTGTATGTCTGCATTTTGTGCATAGCCCTTTAATGACGCCTAGGTTCCTATCCTTAGTTTCAAGCTGTATATTTGGATTGACTTGTGTGACTCTGGCTCTTATGATGTCGCCCACTGAGAATTCATAAGCAGGATCTTTTACATATGATTGTGATATCTCTGATACGCGCAGCGTACCGTTTGTATCACCAGAAATTCTTCTACTCTCTCCTTTAACGTGGATTACGTCAGCTATAACCATTGATGATCTCATGAATCGCACCTCTGCAAGAACTGTATCTCCCCTCTTTAAGAGAACGGGAATACTTGTCACGGGTTTTACCATTGCGCTTCTATTTTTTTCATCCACAACATATCTTCCAACTCTCGCGGCCCGTATGATGCCGTCTTCCTCAAATGTCCCATCGCCAGATAATAATTCCTCAGATGTGGATAGTTTTTCTCCAGGTAATACCATATTATTTTCAGTCATAATCTATCACTAATTTTAGTTATTTTAATAGGTTTAGGCAATCACACAATCGTTTTAAAGGTTG
>JAUWOO010000134.1 GCA_030612095.1 Thermoplasmatota archaeon
GGCGGTTCTTCTTATGTAATAACTCTACCAAAAGAATGGGTAAAATCATCGAATATCAAGAAAAATGATCCATTGGGACTGCTCATACAATCTGATGGGACATTACTCATTACCACGAAGATGACCCAAGATCAAGCGGAAAGAGTAAAAGAATTCAATGTAAGCGATGTAACTAATCAAACGTATCTATTAAGGAGGTTGATCGGTGCATATATATCTGGATACAACTGTATCAAAATCAAATCATCAAAAAGAATGCCGCCAGATATCAGAGTGATTGTCAGAAGATTCACTCAAACAACAATAGGTCAGGAAGTAGTAGAAGAAACTGACACATCCATAATACTGAAGGATTTACTCAATCCTACTGAGATGCCTTTTGATAAGACCATTAAAAGGATGCATATTATCGTAAAGAGCATGCACGAGGATGCAATGCATGCTTTGGAAAATGGTGATAGAAAACTAGCAGAAGATGTGGTATCGCGAGATAACGATGTAGATCGGTTACATTGGTTGGTTGCGCGTCAACACAATATTATATTGCGAAATGTGAGCCTTGCGGAAAAGATGAATGTTACAACAGAAATTTCCTCTACCTTTGCCCTCATAAGCAGAATAATAGAGCGTATTGGAGATCACGAAGTGAGAATATCACAGAACATCTTAAAACTCGTTGACAATAAAGCGGATCGGGAAATTTTTGATCATATTCACTCTGCCAGCGATCTTGCATTAGATATTTTCAATAAAAGTGTAGGATCTTTCTATAAAAAAGATATAAAAGCATCAAATGAGAACATCGAATCGGTAAAAAGTCTTGAATTGCTATGTGAAAAAATTAATACGCTTGCATTACAACAGAAGGGTGTAACAGCCATATCAGTTGGATATATTGTTGAAAGTATTAGAAGAATAGGGGAATATGCAGAAGATATATCCGAGACAGCAATTAATTACCTCACGGGCATAGAAAAAATTAAAATGATTTAGGATACTTGTTGTGTCAAAGATTTGGTCTACTTGACAACGCTATAATCAGGTGCCGATATCTACAGAGGGGAAAGAGCCACTGCTTCTAGATCATACACCTTCTGGAGGGAATGTGTCCTGTTGGTATGCTGTTGCTAACTCCGCTTTAATTACTTCTGCCAGACGCTTTATTCCCTCCTTTATAAGCTCATCTTCAGAATAAGAAAAGTTTAAGCGCATTGAATTATAATTTCCACCTTCAGGGAAAAAAGCCTCACCGACAACATATGCGACTTTTTTAGCTAACGCCTTTTGGAACATCAATCTCGTATCAATACTTTTTGGAAGTGTTATCCAAATAAACATGCCTCCTTTTGGCATAGTCCATTTAACCCCAGATGGGAAGTACTCTTTAAGCGATTTCAACATCAAATCACGTTTCCTTTTGTATAATTTCTTTATCTGTTCAACATGTTTATCAAGATATCCGCCGTTTATATATTCATACGCGATATGCTGAGAAAAACCATTTGTGCAAAGATCGGATGCTTGCTTAGCTTGTATAAACTTGTCAAGTATTTCCTTTGATGCAACAACCCATCCTAATCTTAAACCCGGGGCAAGAATTTTAGAAAAAGTACTGATATAGATAACACGTCCTTTTGTATCGAAAGATTTGATTGGTGGAATGGCATCCCCCTCAAATATAATTTCACCATATGGATCGTCTTCAATGATTAAAAAGTCATATTTTGAAGCGATATCTAGAAGTTCTTTCCTATGACTTAAGGACATTGTTTCTCCAGAGGGATTTTGGAAAGTTGGAACTGCGTAAATAAATTTTGGAATTATCCCTGTTCGATTTAGTCTTTCAAGATTTCTACGTAGCGAATCAGTATCAATACCTTCGTCATTCATGGGGATTGACTCGCAATTTGCTTCTAATGCATGAAACGCCTGAACAGCACCAAGATATGCAGGTGCGCTTGTCAAATATGTGTCACCGGGATCTAAAAAACAGAGAGCGGCAAGCGATAGGGCTTGTTGAGCCCCACTTGTAATCAGAATATCGTGCAACTCGCAATTAATATGGTGCTTCTTTTTCATCCGTTCGGCAAGAACACCTCTAAGTGATGTCAAACCTTCTGTCGTACCATACTGAAGTGCCTGTTCGATATTCTCTTTAAAGATTTTCTCTATACATTCATGGATAATATCAACAGGAAATGCCAATGGGTTTGGTAACCCACCTGCAAAGGATATCATTCCAGGAATCTGAGTTAATTTTAGAATTTCACGTATTTCAGAAGATCTGAATCGTGTAGCCCGTTTTGAAAGTAATCGATCAATATTTACAACCATAGGAACCTCCACTGAAGGAAACGATGGGTATCTTATAAAAGTTGGTATATGAGGCGTTTCTACACTCTATTGTTGGTAAAAATAAACCCCCCTTAAATGTAAAAACCTGAGAAATGTACCATTTCCTTTCTAAATTGTCCTAGATACAGCCCCCCACTCTATTCTAGAAATAGTTTTTTTACATCTTCGGAGAGGGTAATGCGATTTGTTTTACCATAGTTCTCGATGGAAATAATCCCTTTAATCTCCATGTCTTTCAACACCCTATGAGCCTTTACTTTACCCATGTTTGGTATTCTGCTGATCTCTGATTGTTGATACGAGCAGCGGCAACAGGTCAAAATCCATCCTTCTTTTTTTAATTTTTTAGATGCGATCAAGCGCCAAGAGTTATTTAGATAAAAAACGTTAACCTATGTAATGAAACATTCACTGAAAGTTGGATTTAGCTTTGGGTTGACTTCTGGTATAATTACCACTCTTGGATTAATGGTAGGCCTTAGTTCTGGAACTAGCTCGAAGCTTGCAGTTATTGGAGGAATATTAACAATAGCTATAGCAGATGCATCTTCAGATGCACTAGGCATTCATATTTCTGAAGAATCTGAGAATAAACACACAACAAGGGAAATATGGGAATCAACGCTGTCTACCTTTATCTGCAAATTCGCTATTGCGTTAACGTTTCTTGCTCCTGTCTTATTGCTAGAACTTACATCAGCAATCATCGTAAGCATAATCTGGGGACTGTCACTCCTGTGCATCTTTAGTTTTGGTATCGCCAAGAACGGAAAGACAACTCCATGGAAGGTGGTTTTAGAGCACTTAACCATTGGCCTAATGGTAATACTTGCAGCACATTTCGTCGGTAATTGGATTGCATTAACGTTTGGTTAGATATTTCAGAGTTCAAAATCTAACGGTCGTTGGTACTCTTTGAAGAATGTATCGTCCAAAAAATCTTATGGCTCTGAAAATCTGATTCATACCCTTACTGTTCTAGATACAAACAATATATATAAACTTATTTTATGAATGTTAAACATAACAAGTGCAAAATCACTTTAATTTTTATATACTCTCAGCATTTTGATCATCGGAACGGTTTTTCTTACAGATATTGATTTTGCAATGTCCATCATTAAAACATTTCTTTTATTTTTTTAAACTATCATTTTTTCCAAATTATATGTGAGTTGATATTGTGTTCTTCATATACTTTTAAAACATTGGCACAAAATTTTTTGAGTTCTTCATCTTCCTGTTTTTTTGGAAGTGTGACTCGCACGTACTCGCTTTCATTTTTATTATCCATAATATCAACAAACAGATGCTTTCAGTTACCCCGTACTTTATTAAATTTGTGGATATGATTCCCACATAGATTCCTGAAATTATTTTCTTCTGTAAAACTATTTTGAAAGAAACAGTAATCGATGCTTTACCAATTTACAATATGGAAATTATCATTTATTCATGTTTATTATTCAAAGTTTTTCGACTTCACTTCAACTATCTTTACTAGAGACATCTTGAAGTTTTTTCATAAATTCATTGATTTCTTTCGATAATGATAATTTCCAGCCCTTTCCTACTCTTATCGAATACCTATTGTCACTTCCATCTATAACTATTATATAGACCCCCAATACTGAATCAAATATTGAATGACGAATT
>JAUWOO010000080.1 GCA_030612095.1 Thermoplasmatota archaeon
TAACCTTCAACACCATAATAGCGAATGCTATAACCAGTAATCTCTTGGATATCGCGGTAAAGCCAAGTAATTCCTTCATCATCTAATTCATTCACAAGAACTTCTGTTACGTCATGATAAACTGCATTCATTGGCCACTGCTGTCCAACAGGATATTGTTTACCGAGTTCCTCATCATATTCCTTTCCTATTGGTGCATCATAAGAAGGAGAACTCTCAGGATCTTCTATCCATCCCGTTATATTAGATGTGTCATTCTCACTCAAATATTTTTCTAACGCAAGTACAGCATCACCTGAAAGTACACCACCGTTATCTCTAACATTTCCCTCCATCAGTCTCACTATCCAAACTGCAACTGCTTCTTCTTCACTAGTTGAAGTATGGAAATTAGCCGCAGGAGGAATTCCATCCTGGAAGTTGTCAGCCACAGTAGGATGATCTCCAATAGCAGACTCATAGAAACCATAATCCCACCATGAAATGAAAGCAGGTCTTTCCGCGAAGTCATCGATGTCAGTATCTTGCTCTTTTAGCCATGAAAAGGCATCTACCCAGTATCCTTCCTTGCCGTGTACTAACCCAAACGCCCCACTGGGGAGATCGCCAAACACCGCTTCTTTTTCTGTAACCGGGGTCGCTGCATCAAAAGCAAGATATGCATTTGGAAATATGACTAAAAATGCAATAAAAAAAATCCCAAAAATATGAAGGAATTTTACTCCTTTTCTAAGACCGTGAATTCCCCCACCAGCACTTCGTATATTTCTTAACATCTGCTTGTAGTCGATTTTATCTACAACAACCACAACTATCCAACCACCAAGTATGGCAATCACTGGAACAAGATCATTTAGAAAACGACCGGCAACACCGGTAAGCCACACTTGTACAAGAAATAATACGATTATGAAAAGATAATCTCTACGTCGACTACCTTTATAGTATCGATAAGCGAGGAATACAAATCCCATCCAACCAAGCCAATAAAGAGCGGGACCAAACGACATCACAGTACGGCTAATCTCATAGGTACCTGCCTCTGCAATAGTCATAGACACTTTGTTGCCATATATCCCAGTACCGTATAGTATACCTGAGAGTTTCGAAAGAGGAGAAAACAATGGAATGCTTGAAGAAATATCTTTGATAAAATATAGGAAAACAAGCCCAATGCCACCAACGCAAAAGACTGAAGGTATTGACAATGTCCACGGAAATCTTCGTCTATTGAAAATATAGGATATCATACCAAAAGCCACTACAGCCAGACATAAAAATAAAGGAATATCTGGCCTAAATCCACTATATTTTGCCATGAGAACAGGCAATGAGATAGCATATCCTGAAATCAGAATGATTGAACTAGTTCTAGCCACGCGTGGTTCTATCTTGCTAGTGAACATATCCATCAACATTTGCACAATTGCGTAAATTGCAATTATAACATAGAGGTATTGAGCTTCTACCCACGTCATAGATAAGGAGGCAAGAGGGATACCCCCAAGAAGAGCATATAATATTGATTTTGTTGAATCTTTTTCTTTGATACTTTTAATGAGAAACATGAATGTTAATGAGTATAATAGAAGGTTGAAAGAGTCATGGTCAAACAGTGAATACGCAGAACCGTGTCCTGAACCAAGATGGATAGGAATAAGAGCGATAAACAATGCCCCAATGAGTCCTGCTTTTTTATTAAAAAGTGTTTTCCCGATAAAATAAACAGGAAATATAAGTAGAGCACCGAAAAGTGCTGGTACGAACTGCATAGAATAACCAACTGCATCAACTTCATCCATAAAGGGCGTTAGAACCCTGCTGAAACCTATAGCCATCATATTGAACAACGGAGCTCTCCCACCAGTCGTCCCAATCGGGTACTTAAGAAGAGGATCGTAATCGGAGTAAAATGGATAATGCCCTGCATTTTCCCCATGAAGCGTTTCGTCTACAAGCCTCATGTTATAGTAAGGGTCAGGACCAGACAGGTAGAACTTATCAAGGCCTTCCCCATCATCGTTAATTGAAATTCCACTGGCGGCATTAAAATATGAGTTAAGAAGCAATACCAGAAGGAATATACCAACTAGCGATATTGCGACCGCCCAATTTTTTTTAATGCCCAGCGGCTTTTTTTCTATCTTTGTTTTTTGTACAATGTGTTTCGGTTCATCTATCGCAGGTCTACTCTTTCTCTGTACTCTTTTTCGCATTGTTTCACCTAGGTATAAATCACTCTCGTAAATCTATAGTATTATAAATAACTTATCTACCCCCAATCTAAACACGTTTGGATAGTAATAACTGCAAAATACATGGCGAAATTTTGACTTTGCTAAACTCACTTACTATAGTATCCGTAGATATAATTTCATCGCATCCTGCCGAAACAAGTTTTTTTACAGCTCCCCCGGCAAACAATCCATGGGTGCATGCCACAAAGATTTTTTTTGCCCCATGCTTTTTAAGTTCCGCTATAGATTTAGCCATTGTTCCACCAGTAGAAATGATATCGTCGATTATTGCAACGTTTTTATCCTGAGCATTGAGGTTCTTTGGTTTTATCTCTACTGTTGTACCATCAATACGAGTCTTCTCCATGTAGTCAAAATCACACCCTATGATAGTCGATGCTTGCTTAGCCCTATCTAATGCCCCTTTGTCTGGAGCGAGTACCAGATCAATATCCTTTTTCTTAAGGAACTTTGCCAATTCTGGGATGGCAGAACAGCTAAATGCAGGGATAGAAAAAAAATCAAGTATATGTTCCTTATGTGGGTCAATCGTAATCACTTCATCAGCATTTAAACTGATAAGAGCCGCAATTGCTTTTGCACTTATAGGTTCTCCTTTCTCAAATTTTTTATCCTGCCTACTGTATCCAAAATAGGGGACAATAACTGTAATCTTTTTGGCACCTGCTTCTTTTACCGCATCCTGCAACAGAAATAGTTCCACAATATTTGGATCAGGATATGTAGTTTGTATGATTATTACATCTTCCCCTGCGATATCATCTAAAATGCGTATGTATAACTCACCATCTGGGAAACGCTTAGAAATTAACCTAGCTAGAGGGATTTGTTGCTTTTTGGATAAATCTTCTGCAGTTGCTTTAGATGCCGTTCCACCAATAACATACATAGTATAACACATCTGAAATTGTAAATGTGCTTTTAGTGATTTCGTAAGAAAGTTTTTATAATGTCATATGTTTAGTTTGTCAGGCCGGATGTGGATGCAATGCGTTTATGTAAGATACTAGATATAATATTAGTTATACTACTCTTATCTTCATTTCTATTAGTTAACGTAGCAATTGCAGAAGATGAAATAGAAAACAAGGTGAATGCAAGCATCGATATTGAATTTGTAACTGGAACAAATCTAAATGTTGACATTGCTATGGATGTCTACCAATTGACTACGGATAAAACATATGACGCTGCAGGAATTAAAAGTGCATCTGAGCAAGAGCTAGGTGCTTTCAGACTTAAACTTTATCTGATGTTAGAAGAACAATTAGAAGGAATTTTTGCAAATGCCAATATTTTGAATTTCACAATGCCTACCTTTGATGGAGACAAATTTAATGAAGATTTTAATGTGGAACTAACCTCTTCTTTCTTTAACTTAAATGAATCAGTCAATTCTGAAAATTTCATAAACGGCGTGCTGGACATAGGTGCAATAGTAAATTACACTTTTAATCTTCAAACAGAACAAGGATGGAACAATACATATACAATCATACTACCTGAACCCATAGGATACAAACGAACGACGGGATCTGTAGAAAACAACAGAATACAGTGGGAAGTAAAAAATGGAGATGGAAAACACCCCAGTAAATTAGCAGAGATATCGATAAAACTGGAAGACCCAACAACACCCAGATTAGAAACAGAAGACATCCAGCTAGAATTTGTTTTGGATAGTAGAGACGAAAAACAAACAATCTTAACAACAAATATTTTGGTCAAGAGCATAGATATTGGAGATTATGACATCATACCAGATTTCATTACTGATCTGGAAGTTGCACCTTCGGACGGTTTTAGGTTGTTTGTATATAACGGTCTTAGTTCATGGGAGAATCTTTATGATAAAACAATAAAAACCATTGAAGAAAAAGCAATATCAAAAATTGAAAACTCCTCGTTCAATCAAACGCTTGACACAACATTTAGATGGGATAACGGCACTACTACAGCTTGCTTGACACCATACGAAACGACAAATATGGATAGTAACCCACCCATAAGAGCAATAAGCACAGATAGTGATGTAAACTTGCAGATATGTAATATCTCCAGTAGATCACTGTTTGGGCTTGTGAATGCTGGTGCACAGGCAAACATCTCTGCCAATGATGTTAATTTTGGTGGCAATCTTGACAACATTGGCTACCGGTTTAATGGTACACTGCATCTACCGGACAATCTATATCTAAATGGGAAAAACGCATATAACTGGAATCAGAGTAATCCCATTTCCGGTAAGTTTGAATCAGATATTGCTACTAGTTATTCCAATGAGAAGATAGATACTCTTGTGGAAATTGAAGTGAGCAGCACAGATCTGAACTTACTTAGTTTTTTTACCGGCGGAACTGAGATGAATCTTGGCTTGTTCTTGCAGGAAACTCGAAAGTATGGTGTGACAGTCGTACCGGATGAATTTAGCCTGCCAGAAAAAATATCTCTAGATTATTTGAACGCAGATGCTTTTAGATTATGCGTGGAAGAAAAAGTGTTTGGTGAAGATGATACGGCCATTTTTTTAAATGGCGAAAAACAACTTTTTGAAAGTAGGTTAATGAATATATTGAAGTTGCCAGAAATTGATGGATATGTTGACATAGATGCTTTTGACGAATCTTTAGATTGGGAGGGGGATATCGCAAATATGGATGCGCTTATGCCTGTTGAAGTTGTCTCATATGCCCACAATTCCTATCCCGTCTCATTTGACATTTCTTTTTTGCCTCCAAAATTTGAAATATCCTATCAAAGTTTTAACTTTACTGGAATTCAAAGTCAAAATGTTACATATAAAATGATTTTTCCACATGGTACAACTGTGGTGGTGAACGACACCCTAGAAAAAGCAGTGGTAAAAAAAACCGATGATGGAAGAGAATATATTGAGATTACATTCGGCACTTCGGAGTTTGGCCTCATGGACACTGTTTCGTGCAAGATTGCCCCATCTGCTCTTTTTATTGTGGGGCTTTTTATTCCATGCATAATAAGTTTGATAATAACAATTATCTTGGTCGTGGTCATCTATATAATTAGGAAGAAAAGGAAGAGAAAGAGGGGTATGATCACTGATGAAGATGGCAAGAGTTTTGACGGCTACAACGGCCGAGATTACTATGTACCCCCGCCTCCATCATCCAAAAGATAGTAACACACATGCCGTTTATTTCTTGATTATACTTGGCAGTAATCTTATGAGGGAAGGAGTTTGTTTCAGCAGAGGTTTTACCAGTTTTGAAGGGTAATCTATATCTCCATGCTTTGATATGATTTCGGTAATTTTTTGTTTTTGAAATTTTTCTATATATTTATCCATTTGTCGGTCGGTTAAGCTCTTAAAAAGCTTCCTGAATTTCATTCCAAGATACAGCTCCCTTCCAATATCCGTTGACCATAACTTATGATATTTTTTTAGAAATTGCGGAGTAAAATTATTTTTTTGTAATGCTTCTATGGCCACAGATGAACAGTAACTGCCGCAAAGCAATCCTGCATATAAGCCACCCCCAGAGGTTGGTTTTACCTGTGCGGCAGCATCACCAACAAGCATCACATTCGAAGTGTGCGTCTTTTTCAGGACGCCAAGTGGAATACTACCCCCTATTTTCTTAGTTATCTTTACATTTTCCAGATATGGAGAAGAATACTTATTTTTAAAAAGATTTGAAAAGTAATGAGAAGGTGACTTCGTGGACTCTGGACCTATACACAATCCGGTTCTTGCTTCTGTCCCATGTTCATTAGTTGGTATAATCCAGGCAAAAAAACCTGGTGCTATGTTTTCTCCAACGAAGATTTCCACAAAATCGGGATCCAGTTCAGTATCTGCTATTTCTGCCCCGATTCCCCTCAGAATTTCTGTTGGTTGAGACATGGAAAACCGGTCCCTGATTTTTGAGTATGGCCCATCTGCACCAATTAAAAGCTTACATTTGACATCGTTATTTTGTGATGTTTTTAGTTCAATTTGTCCTTCATGCATTTGGGCTGATACTACTTTATTTTCTAAAAAAATTTCGGCACCTTTCCCAATTGAACTTTTTATGATTTCCCGGTCAAATATCGGACGATCTATGACAAGAGCATGCACCCTATCTCCACCAATGGTTAATTTATGCCCTGAGGGGGAATGGATATGTGCTCCTTTGATCTTGTTTTGCACGACAAGATTTTTTGAGATGCCAAGAAAGTCAAAAACTCTTGAAGTGACTAGCCCTGCACATTTGAGAGGTTCGCCTATCTGCTTATTCTGCTCGAATATCGCTACCTCAAATCCCCTTGTTGCTATTTCTCCTGCTACATACCCTCCAATGGGTCCTCCACCAATTACGGCCGCATCATAATATCTTTGCATATTCTTTACCTGAATATCTCCAAAGATTTATAACAGAATCGCAGATACTGTGGCTGTGAAGTCAACAAGTTCCGAGGGGTTTTATTCGTCATGACTGTGCCAGAAAGTACGGGAGGGATATTCTTTTTCTCCATGAAAAAACGTAAGAAAAATGATGAGGCTGTGGATGAAGAGTTCGATGGGGATAATTTACTGTGTCGCTTTGTCTTGGATGGTTTTGGAGAAAAAATTGGAGAAAGTGTAGCAATAGATGATGATATTATCATCATAAAAGCAGGAAGTAAATATCTTGGTGTTCCTCTTAAACACATCGAGGAAGAAGAGAAAACGCTGCTGGTAAAAGGGCTGGTAGATCAAAGCAAGGCTGAAGAGATGGGCGAGAATTGGCGTCGAAAATCATTTGATGACGTCGACCTCAGTAAAGGGGAATAAGATGGATTTTGAATATAAGATGGTGATTGTTACTCGTACGGATTTAAATCTTTCTCCAGGTAAACTTGCTGCCCAGGTTGCCCACGCGGCTGTTGCATGTGCATTAAATACCAAGAAAGCTAAACCAAAATGGTTCAAAAAATGGATGGATGATGGTGGGAAAAAAGCTGTTGTAAAGGTTGAAAGTGTTGACGATTTTCATTCCCTTAGCAGAAAAGCCAAGCGTCTTGATATTGTATCATATATTGTAACCGATGCAGGACATACTGAGATACCTGCTGGAACGGAAACCGTGCTTGGCATTGGTCCAGCACCCAGTAATATTATAGACCAAGTAACTGGGGATTTGCCTTTGCTTTGAAATATTTATATCCTTGACTTTAACTTAGTTTTTGCTTTAAAAATCAAAGATTTATCAGTTCTCTGTGTTTTATGCACATACTCAAAATCAAAACATATAACGTTCAAAAGAGTGGAAATAAAGTAAAAGAGAGGGATTAAGTCTACCTTTTCCGTCTCAAGATAACCAATGATATACCAAGTGCTGCTAACACAGCCATCGCTTCGAATCCTGGTGTCCCGGATGATCCGCCATTGCCCCCGTTGCCACCATTTCCATAGTAATCATCATATGAACCATATGGAGAACGATCATTAGGGGCATAATCAAACCAAGCCTCTAATGCCTTTTCATCTTCTGTATCCCATTCTTGAGCCCATCCATAAAAGCCAGTCATAATGTGATCCTCAGTGATCCAATCAATAGTTGCTGTTAGAGTTCCTTCATGAATTGAGGTTTCAGAGGCAGGTGGTACCCATGTGGCTAAATCTTCAGGAGTGAAATCTGTTGGAAGAGCAATAACTATTGGGTCTACTCCAGATTCTGGATTATATAATACACGGTAATATGCATCTGACGAATTGAACTCCAGATGATACAAGGACAGGCCTGTGTTAAAACTACCAGCAACGCTCATCGAGATTGTTAGCCTACCCTCAATTAAATAGGATATGCCTATTATATCTATATTGGGTCTATCGTCAACATCCCACGCCCAATTATGCCAATCATTTCCTTTCCAATGCAAAACGTCTCCAGATGCATCTGTCTCTGCTGAAACGGCCATTGATGATAGTAACAGTGCACCTATACGGATGTGGGACAGAAAAAGTTAACTCTCACTCATCAACAATAATTACATAGGCTCTTTTTCCAATGAATCTTTTTGGCACGTCTACTTTACCGGAGGTACCTATGGAATTTACTGTTCTTTCTAAAAATCCTTTGAT
>JAUWOO010000081.1 GCA_030612095.1 Thermoplasmatota archaeon
CTGCTCATCCACATTTTGGTTATGCTACTTTTGTCTTTATAGATGAAAATGACGGCACGGTTACTCCAATTCCACGGTTTGTTGATGTGGAGGGGCTTTTCCGGAAGATGGATGAGCTTGCTGTTAAAGCTAAAAAGTATCAATTCTTCATAAAAATTGTTAAGAAACTCAAGAAAAAAGGAGATTTGCAGAAGACGTTTGATAAATATTTTGGAGAGTTTATTGACGAAAATAAAATGCCAGCTGGCATGGATATTATAGAGGTTCTTTCAAATGTAGCCTTTGAGAAAGATAAAAAATCAGTTGGAAAATTTACTTGGAAAACACTGATGATTGGTGCCATGCATTTCCAGGATGCATATAATTATGATATTGAGCGAGTGAAGCGATGTGTTATCCATTATGCGACACCTGATGATAGAATCATTCCATTTTGTGCCTATAACGGAGGACCAACCTTTAGAGAAGAGGTAGAGAAAAATTTCAGCGTACCATTAAAAGAATGGAAAAAGAGGGAAATAGGGTGACGGCTAAAGGTTGCCTAGAAAGATACGATGGAAAGTTATGAACAGATTGAATGAAGCGGTAAATGGGGGCAAATAAAGATGAAGATAAGGGCAGAAGAACATACAATATATGCAGAACAGAAGAGACAGATAACTCCAACGGTATGTAAAAGAAGCAACACTAGTGCCAGAGTAAGGTAATAAGATGAAAAAAATTGATGATAAAGCCAAACAGGGAAGTCAACTTCTGACGATGATGCTAGTTATGTTTGTAATGATGTTTATTTTTGCCGACCCAAACATAAGTGCATTAATTGCAGTAACTCTGGATTCTGCATTTTATCCTTTAATCGGATTTGAAGGTAGTTGTCCTGTTCTAACTATAATTCTTGCTGGCATATTAGTCGTTTCACTCTCTTCATTTTTCAATAATCTTTTTGCAGATTGGAAAAAAATGGGCGAGATGCAAGAAATGTCCAGGGCTTTCCAAAAGGAAGTAACAGCTGCACGTAAGGAAGGTAACACAAACAGAGTGAACAAACTTATGAAGATGCAACCAGAAATCATGAAAAAACAGACGGAAGCGCAGAGTGGAATGATGAAACCCATGATCTTTTTGTTTATATTCATTGTACCGATCTTTATGTGGCTTCGGTATTTCATTGGTGGCCTGTCATACTATTACTTTACTGTCCCCTGGGCAAATGGGGTATTACTTTATTACAAACCTTTCCTGATGCAATCGTGGCTATGGGTCTACATGATGTTTTCCATGGTCATGGGGCAAGTGATTAGACAGGGGTTGAAATGGATTAGCTGGTCAGACTGGTGGCAAAACATCAAGAAAAAGGTTAAACCCTCAATAAAATAATGGCAACAATACTCTTTGATAATTCTCCAAGCGGTAGTATATATCAAGAATGGGCTGAGTCGATAGGATCAGCATCACACGTTAAGATAGAAAATAAACCAATGTGCCATGTTACGTAGAATTGGGCCGGATAACAAAACAGGAAGAAATACAAATGAAGGATATCAGTATCATCATACCCGTTTATAAAAACCCTCATTTACTCGAACAACTAATCAATAAACTAGCGAGCCGACTATCTGAGAAAGGTGAAATTATAGTAATAGCTGATGAGCCGAACCAAGAAACCTTAGAGATTTTAAACAGATATGCTTCTGTTATAAAACATTTTATCAACAAGAAACGAAAAGGAAAAGTCCATGCGTTGAATTTTGGTGCAAAAAAAGCAGAAGGAAACATTCTTTTGTTTCTGGATGCAGATGTGAAAATTGAGGACGATAACTTTGTTGAAAAGATAATCGAGGAAATAGAGGATACTTCCATCCTTGATGTAAAAATAAAGGTCATAACCGACTCATTACTTTCGAGATTGGTGAACATTGATTATTACAACATGAATCTTTCCTCCAAGTTGTCATCAAGATTTAACACACGATTTGGACTCAATGGCATATGCTTTGCAATTAAAAGAGAAGTTTTCTTCAAGTTAAAAGGCTTCAGAAAAACAATAACAGAGGATGTGGATTTTGGAATGAGGGCATCGATAGCGGATATTGATATGAAACATTCCAATAACTTGGAGCTTTATACTCAATCACCGAATACATGGAAGGAATGGTATACGCAAAGGAAGAGATGGGCAATCGGTGGTTCCATCTGTATTCTTGATCATCTTAAATATATTCTTCTTAAACCAAAGATATGGGTCCCGATCTTGATTATGGCATACCCTTCCCTCATTTACATTTTAATTGCCACAGTTTTACCAGATCACATTATCTACAAACTAATATCTCTCTTTTTGAGCTTTCTTGTCTTTGCATTGCCTGTAAGTATTATTTCTCCTATTTTGTTTGCATTTTCTTTTGGAATTGTTATGGCAAAAGTAGCTTTTTTAACATTCATCACTTTTGTTATATGGTCTGCATTTATTCTTTTTGGGTATAAAAAACTTAGATGGGGAGATATTAAATTTTATGATCTTCCCATCTATTACTTCATCTATTCTATGATGTGGCTTCTGATGAGCTATTTATTTTTTATTAAAGTCTGCACAGCAAGAATAAGAAAAAAAGAAATCGAACTAGAGGAGTGGATAACTTAGTGAATTAAAATTTGATTATTTTCGTAGGTTATCGAGTGCGGAGCTAGTTGTTAAAGCTGCGTTGTCTTTGTTGGTATGTCCTTATTGCTTTTAGAATGTCTCCCTTTTTTAACTCAGGCCAATAAACATCTGAGAAATAAAGGTCCGAGTGTGCTGCTTGCCAGAGTAAGAAATTAGACAGCCTTTCCTCACCAGATGTCCGCAGAATCAAATTCGGATCTGGTAAACCCTTAGTGTAAAGATAGGATGAGATTATTTCCTCTTCTATATCTTCCGGTTTTAGTCTGTTATTCTTTACATCTCTTGCAATACAGTGGATCGCCTGTAAAATATCTTGCCTTCCACCATATGCAAGGGCTAGGTTGAAAAAATGCTTATCGTAATTCTTTGTGTGATTCATAATCAGCTTTGCTGCATTGCGAACTTCTTTTGGCAAAGACTTTAAATGACCTATCACCCTAATACAGATTTTGTTATCATGAACACGGGGGTCATTCACTCCTTTCTCTAACTCTTCGGCGCATAAATTCATAATTGCACTGACTTCTTCATCATCCCTTCTGAAATTCTCTGTAGAAAAAGCATAAACTGTCAGAACTTTTATTCCCACTTCAGAAAAACACCATTCAACGACCTCGTCTAGTTTATCCCTGCCCAGTAAATGCCCAGTATTGTGATCAAGACCCAACCCATCTGCAAAACGTCGGTTACCATCCATAATTATAGCTATATGCTCTGGCAACTTGTGTTTTCTAACCTCTTCCAACAACTTACGGTCCATCATCTCATATATTCTATTTGAGGTTAGCTTAAAGAATCTAGAGTGGTAGACAACACTGACAAGTTGTCTTCCAGGTCCACTTTTGATTATATATCCACCGATCTCATTGATTTTTTTACCGATGATATCTTTCAACGTTTTCATTTGTTTACTCATAGGTAAGCTTCCTATAATTCTACATATAACAATTGCCAGAGGCGACCATTTTTCATTACTTCTCCATTCCAACTACACGGGAACGGAACTTAGAATAAAGACCATTTGACTTTTGGATACCGGCTATATCCAGCATTACCTTCAAGTCCATTTTATCGAAATAGGGGTATTTCAACAAACGATCTTCATCTTTTGTGACACGATAATGATAATGTCCATACATATAAATCAATAGATACGTAAATAGGCTACTCAAACGGCGTGAAATAATTTTAGGCATATTCTCTAACACTCGTCACTTTTTTAGCTTCCAACTTCTCCCAAAAATCTTTATTAGCAATACACCCAGGATCTGGAGCTAAATAATTACCTGTGTAACCGTATGCCCTAGCCCTACATCCTCCACAATAATATCGATAATTACATTTTCCACAGTTTCCTTCCAAAATATTCTTATTTCTTATGTCCCTAAAAACAGAATTATTTATCCAAAGGTCTTCAAAATCATCCTCTTTTATATTTCCTACCGTAAGAGGAAAAAATACACATGGTTCAATGTTGCCATTTGGCCGTATAGCACAGTAAAACCTGCCACACCCACAGCCACCGATAAATTCAGCTAGATTCACAAGTTTACTGGATAGTTTAGGATTGAAAAAATGGGTTGGAATTATTTTTTCGTTTTTGCCAATTTCCGCCTCCAATGCAACCCGGGCGAATTGCGGTGCTGTCGAAAGTATGTTTACCTTTCCACCATTTTTTAATCTCCCCCATAAATCTTTGAGAACTTGTTCTCTTTCATCAGGAGTTAAATCATTTTCTGATATGAACTTTCCTCGCCCCGTAGGGACAAAGTTATACGCCATAAGCCAGTTAACACCAAGTTCTTCACAAAGATCCATAATCTTAGGAGCTTCTTTGTAATTGTATTTTGTAGCGGTGGTAGCAATATTAACAAAAAATCCTTCATTTACGCAGTTTTTAATTCCCTGTATAGTCTTTTTATACACTCCATCTATACCCCTAAAATTATCATGGATTTCTGCAGATGCTCCATCAAGACTGATCTGGGTAAACTGAATACCCGCGTCTTTCATCTCACGTGCCTTGCTCTTCGTAATCAATGTGCCATTAGTAGCAATTGCTACATATATTCCCTTATCGTGGGCATATTTAGTTAATTCAAAAATATCTTTTCGTACTAATGGCTCTCCCCCAGAAAACGCAATAATAGGAACAGAAGCACGGTCAAGCTTGTCAATAACCTGTTTAGCATCCTCTGTTGTTAACTCATTCTCAAGGGCACCACCAGCATTAGCATAACAGTGTTTACACTTAAGATTGCAGGCATAAGTGATATCCCAAACAACTAGGAATGGAGCACCCGAAACAAAAGGTTTCTGAATGCCAAATCTTGCTATGCCAGTCAGAACATTTGCCAAACCTTTTCTCCAAGAAGGATCTCTAAATTTTTCTCTCATTTGACTGCTACTGACTCCGAAAGCACCACTGCCTGTCTTTAAAATCCCGCTAATTGCTTTCTCTGCCAGTTTACATTTCAGGCATGCATCTTTTCTTACACCAGTATACAGCTCAAGGGCAACCTCTATCCTGTTTTTCTGGCATTTTTCACAAAAACATGAGACACTACGCAGAATCTTTCTTGCAGCCGGATTACCTATTGTCGCTCTCAAGACCTGCAATGTAGTTGTAGTCTCCATCTAGACTATACCTCCCCATATCCATTCCTTAATCAAAACAATTTTTTTAGCATACTCAAACCTTTAATCATTAAAATGTAACAAATTATTCAATTCACCAACCTTTTTAAGCAGATGATTTTTAGCCGTTTCTACAATTTTCTCAACTGATTCAAGTGAATATCTGTGTGCCAATCTCTTGTTGTTTAATACTTCTATTTCCTTTTTCAAAATCCCCTTTTTGATAAGTAAATCCAAACGATTACGAACATTTCGTTCAGAACGATGAATGTAGTTAGTAATCTCAGATATCAATAAACCACCTTTCCTAACAATGAGGGCCTTCAGGATTTCCGCATCCGTTTTAGATAAATCCAAAGCAGATACAACAGTTTTTATAAATTGTGAATGGACCATAACTTTACTCCCCATATGTAAAGGTAGATATAGAAAACATAGTATATATGCTTTTCTAATCTCATATGTGTGACATAATAAATTCATATGTATATTATGTTTTGGATTTTTCTAGAATTCTCTGTAGAAATATGAAAAAATATTAAATCAATTAACATAAACTGAACGTGAACGATATTATATCATTCATACATATGAAAATTTAAATAGTAAAATGTTCATATCATAATCGTGGTAAAAAGAAATTATGTCGAAGATATCGAGAAAGCACTTAACGAAAGAAAAAAACCAGTAGAATTATTGAATATCATTTTTACTTTTCTTAATCTTAAATCAGTGGAAATTAAAATTTATAATCTTTTACTAAAAACATCTTTGACCATAAAACAAATTGAAAAACAATTGAACATTTCAGAACGGACAATACGAAAATATATCAAAAGACTAGATGAAGAAGGATTTATAATTAGAACAGTAGAACAAGGTAAGAGACTCAAATATGTTTACAGGGCAGTTCCTGTCCAGGAAGCTTGGGAAAACGTAAAAGACAAAATAGAGAACATATTGGAGGATATCACCAAAGTTCTGAAAATGAAGACTATGTTTTTTTAATTAAGTTGCCGTTTCAATTGCATCAATGTTTACCGTTTGAATCATTTTTTGCTCCTAAATATTTGATGAACTCGACACCACCTGCAGCTAGTAAACGCATCATATTGGGTTGTTTTTTGATGCCTTTATTCGATGCAAGTAATTTAGCAACAATTCGGAGATTATCGATTTTTGATAAATTTCGCTGTCCATCTAGTTGAAAAACTCTTAGATCCAAGTCAAAATTGATTGTACTTTCATCCAGTTTCCCGCTGATAACTTGAATATATTCCACCGCATCTTTTGCGGTTTTAAAAATCCAACTTGTAGGTGGTGTCCCATTATTTTTCACCGTGATTTGGATTGTCTGAGAGCCAAGTAACTTTAAAAATCTGGACATATCTATGACATTGTGCATACCCACCTTTTCTGTATACTTCTTGACTGCTGGATCAGGAGATACTTCAAGAAACTCTTGAGCGTGCTGACTAAAATTACCCTCTTGAAGCTGCAGACCAGCGTCTACTGAAAATTCAAGATCGTGCATTCTATCGGCAATAAATTTCACTAAAGGTCGTTTAGTCCCATATTTTACCATGCGCACCCGTTCCTTTTCGATGAATGTATCTATTGTCCAGAATTTTGCCATGCAAATCGATGCCAGTTCTTCAGTTCGTTCACTTGAAAGATGTTTGGTTTTGAATACGGAATGCATTTCATCGAATCTATTCCAGTCGGTTTCAAAGATCAAACCCTGGGCATCTAACTCCCCATAAAATTTCGTTCCTGGATATGGTGTAGCAATACCATATGCAGAACTTGTAAGCCCGATTTTTTTGGCATATTGAGGGAATTGCAATATTTCATCTTCAGTCTGATCCGGTAAACCGATAACAAACGTACCACCCGCACTTCCACCCCACTTTCTAATATTATTAACTGCTTTAACATGAACATCGGTTTTTAAGCCTTTAGAAGTAGATTCAATATCCTTCATGTTTGGACTTTCAATGCCCATTTCAAAACCTTCTATCCCCACTGCGATCATTTTTCGAACAATCTTGGGATGTTTCGCTATTGAATCAGGCCGTACCTTTATGCCAAATCGTATATCTAATTCATATTGAGCCAGCAGGTCGCAAAGTTGTTCAACGAGTTTAGGTTTACCCATAAAATGCGGGTCAGTAACTTCTATACTAAGAGGTTTATTTTTATGGAATTTAACTAGCTCTAGTATCTCATCCACCACGTTCTCTGGAGAACGATATCGCTGATGACCGTTACACATAGTAGGTTCACAACAAAAGCTACATTTACCCCAGCAGCCCCTAGATGCAGTAAGTACATCATGTTCTCTATCTGGCATTAACGTTGTGTGATACTCATATCGTCTAAGATGCCGAGCTGGAAACGGGATGGTGTCTAAATCTTCGATAAATTCCCGATCAGGATTATGAATCACTTTAGTACCCTCTTTATACGAAATACCATCGATGCCCTTTGCATCACCTACGGTGACCAACTCATGCGTTGTACGTTCACCCTCACCCCGCATCACCATGTCCACTTGAGAGTGTGAAAGCAATTCATCTGGAATCGCTGTCGGATGATAGCCGCCAAGAACTGTTATGGCACCTCGGTTTTTTGCCAGTCGTGCAATTTCCAATCCTTCGCTGTGTTCTGTTGCAGACATTGAAATTCCAACGAGATCTGGCTTAAGCGCATCTAAATATTTTTCAACAGTTCGTTGAATTGGCTTAGGCTCCATCTCTAAATCTATAATATTGACCTCATCCACGACATCTTCAATATATGCTGCGATATACTCAAGTCCTGTAGGAATTAGATCAAACGCAAAAGAGAGACCGTGTCTCCCAGAGGG
>JAUWOO010000133.1 GCA_030612095.1 Thermoplasmatota archaeon
TACATTCAATGGCACAAATGTACCTTGGTGGACCATATGATAAATTCACTACATTTATCAATGTAAAACAAAACAATTCAGATATGATTGTTCCAGATATAAGCGAATATTCAAAGTTAGTCGAGGTGATACAAGGAAGGAGATTAAAAGAATTAATGGATGCCATTATAGGGGGAGTGAAAACGGCTTTCAAAAAAGGCAAGCGGCCATTTACAGAAATAATTTTGCAGGATAAATCAGAGTATTCTATAGGGCAATTGCTACAGTTCAAGATGATGGAAATGATGTATCTTGGTTTCCTACTAGAAGTAAATCCTTTTGATCAGCCCAATGTTGAGGATTGCAAGGTCGAAACAAGAAAAATATTGGAAAGTAAAAAGATAGCCTCTAGATTATAATTTGGCTTTTATCAAGTATTGAATATTATCTCAAAAAGTTATTTTTATCTATTTTTCTTCCATATCCTTTAAATATGATATTACTATTCGGGTGTTTTATGGCACTTTGGCAAGGTGATTCAAGAAGAAGTGAAACAGGGCGAAGAAAGCGTTATGCACGTGGTAAAAGAAAGTTTGAAATAGGGCGAGAAACGCATCTTACAACTATTGGACCTATGAGACTTAAAAAGGTTCGAACCATGGGAAATAACAGGAAAACCAGAGCAAAAACCATAAATGTTGCATATGTAGTTGATCCAAAGAGCAACAAAGCAACTAAAACAGAAATCACATCTGTTGTTGAGAATCATGCAAATATCCACTATGTAAGAAGAAACATAATTAACAAAGGGGCAGTTATTGAGACAAAACTCGGAAAAGCACGAGTGACCTCTAGGCCCGGTCAGAGCGGTGCCATAAATGCAGTATTAATATCTGGATAAAGTTGTGGTAATGTATGGTTTCCAGAGATGAAGACAAGTACGTCGTCTGGCCTGTCTATTTTGATAAATCTGTTTCTAAACTTGGTGGTAGAAAGGTTCCCAAAAAACATGCCGTTGAAAAACCATCTTTAGAAAATATTGCCAAAGCTGCAAAATCCCTTGGCTTACATCCTGTTTTGGAAAAAAACTGTGCTCATCCTTCGAAACACTGGAAAAAAGAAGGAAGATTGTTAGTTGATAAGAAAGGATCGAAAAGCAAAATGTTGGTACAGATTGCTAACAGATTATAAAACTTGATTTTAAATAATAAAAGAATCTATAATGCTTCCATCTGGTTTTATTGCTTGAAAGTTTAATTGTGATTGATTTGCTGTGATCAAACAATAATGGTGCGTTTTTTCGGAGTATATTGTCCACCAGTTTTCTTCCACATTATAAAGAGGCGCTCCACCTCCACCAGTTACTATAAAATTAACGTCATTCACTTTTCCTCTTTCATAATCATGATCATGTCCATTAAAAACAATATCTACATTAAAAATCGAAAATAGCGGTACCCATAGCAAACGAATAAGATTTGTGCTTCCATGGTTGCCTGAGCTATATGGCGGATGGTGAAAAAATACAATTATATATGGTTTATCATTTGACATCATATCTTTAAATAGCCAAAATATTTGGTATGGATTATATAAATTTTTTATGTTTGAATCAAGACCAATGAAATGGATCGGGCCGTTATCAAATGAATACCAGTAGCCATTCCCCGGAATTGTAAAATATTGAAAATATGATTCACCATAATTTTCATGGTTACCTAATACAGGGTATATGGTGCAATTATGAGCAAAATTCGAAATAGAAAAGAAATCAACCCATTGGCTATTGATTAAACCATTTTTAACAAAATCCCCCGTATGTAAGGCAAAATATGCTTGTTCCTTTTCAATTGCTTGTGCAACAATAGCTGCATTCCTCCAATTATCCCATACTCCTCTTGTATCACCATATGCAATGAATTTAATAGATTCATTCTCTTCAAATGATGTATGAAACATGTAAACATCGCTTTCAATTTCATCTGATGTAACCTTGTAATAATATCTTGTTGAAGGTTTAAGTTCATCTAATTCTATCTTATGAAACTCTGCATTAATGTTTTCATAGATTATATTATCACAATCAGGATTAAATCCAAAATGAACACTATTATTCACTGTTGTTATATTTGTCTGCCAAATAATATACGCTGAATCTAGATCAGTATTTTGAGGATACGGGCCAATGGTGATGGATATTTCCTGACCTGTTTTCTCATTTTCAGAGACAACATTACTACTTATCAAAGAAATGTTTAACAATAGTATAGTACAGAAAATTGATAGTAAGAAGTCTTTAGATTCCATGTTCTTTAATAAAATATGAGGTTGGAATATATATATTTTATCCAACTAAAAAAATTAAAGAAGATTATTGAAAACTATGGTTAACAGATGTTAAACATCGTATTTGATCTATCAAATTTTTATGGATTAGAAAAATTCCTTCCGATCTTTTATCCTTCCGGTGACATCATATCCTTTGCAGGAAAAACAGCATAAAAAAAAATGTTTTGAGAGCAGGATTCAGACCATGACACCTTGCAAATATAGTAGATAGAATTACTGTAATAAATAAAAATAAATTAGGAAGGAGAACCTGTTTTTTACTCGCCATAAATAAATTGAATATTAAATCTTCCAAAAACGTAATGTCTTGTAATGAATCCAACGTATTGTAGATCTACTGAGAAGAGTATACCAGAGGTATACCTCTTAAACTCAGGAAGGTTGAAATCAATGTATCTAGTAGTTTTTACGAAACCCGCCTGCCTTGAATAGAACTGGATACTATTACCAGTCTCTAGTGTATATGCTATAGTTCCAGTTAACCAGACATAATTATCTTCCAGATAAGTAATGGAAACATTTAATGGTTTAGACCATGGGCCTTCAAATCCGTGCATATCTACTGCTTTGACTTTCACCTGGAAAGTCCCATCCTTTTTCCATACATGTGTTGCCTGTCCAGTTGTACCGTTGTTATATGGACCTAGGCAGCCACTGTCTGTCCCGTCATCCCAGTCAAACAGGTAATAAATATTGTCTCCATCCTGATCAGTTACACTGGTGTTAAAAACATATTGTTCCCCTGCTTTCCCTGATAAACCACCAGAGGCTTTATCCGGTTTACCTGGGGGGTTATTACCTTCCGGAGCTGAACCAGCTAAACTTCTTAGTTTTAAACTAGGATCACCGAAAGGCTGCCATTCTGCTAGTGTATGACAGTCTCCATTATCAAAATATTTACCACCTCTTTTTTCGATATATAGATTTATTGCACCGCTCCACATCTCACCAAAGGTTTGACTACCATTCATATAAGATTTAAAAGAACACACCTCAAGTAAACCTCCTACGCTGCTTGTGGGATCATTATATATGTTCATCCAACTCGTATCAGTACATGCGCAACTTGCTATTGCACCACCGTTTTGATGCTTTATTAATTCCCAGGCGAAACAAGGCTTTTTATAACTAAAATCACCGCAGTCACAAGCGTCAATTATCGCTACAGGATAGCCGCCGCTATTGTCACCTAACCTTCCCATATCTCCCGTCGTGAACCTAGACAATTGTGAAGGACCCTTTGTATAGGTCTCCCAACCTGTTTATCCACCGTGTCCAGAAAAATCTATAAATCCTGCTCCACGATCTATCTCTTTTATTATGTTACTTTTCGTTAAGGAATTTAAACTCATCCATAATTTTATCCCAATGAAACTTTTTTCTTCAGATGCATTTTCCATTACGTTTAGTATTTCCTGCTGGATATACTCCCCAACGGGCATATACTCCCCGCCCATATGAGATCCTGGCCAGCTATCCCCGCCGCATAAAATAATCCTGTTGAACCAGATGGAATCGTTTTGGTTTTCATACATCTTTATTTTATCTACCATAGTTTTAACATCGTTCTCGTTAACACAGGGAAGGCGACCTAGGTATACGTCAGGGTATAAATCTAAGTCATCCTGTTTTCCCTCTCCAAACAAGTCATTATGGTTTGCATCCCAACTTGAGAAAGTGTTACTCCCGTTATATAAGTCTGCATAATACAAATCAGATATGGAGGTATATGGAT
>JAUWOO010000036.1 GCA_030612095.1 Thermoplasmatota archaeon
TAGACTGCATTCCATGGAATGGGCAGTTTACTGAACAGTTCCTCGTTATCTGAGACTGCTGTAAGACCAGACAGATCATCAATACTACCATGTGGCAACGATAATGGGGCTAAAAATTGAAGCACACTCCACATTAAAAATAAGATAAAGAAAATTAGTATGACTATTCTAGAAGACTTTCCCCTTCTCTCCATTTTCAAACTCATCTCTGGACTTTAGAATTATAATCAACGCGATGATGCTGATTATCGATCCTATCATTAAAAACCCAAAAGAAAATATGCCAAGCATGGAGCTCACAACTGCAACATCAAGATGTTGACGTTTTAAAGACATTACTGCTGCAAGCAATGCAAAAACTGAAAAAATCACTAGAATAATAGAGCAGCCAATAGTATCAAAAGGAATATATTTTTCACCATTTCCATCTTCCATTATTATTTCATGAGATGATGTGATAAAAGGAACAACAAGTATTTCGCTAGTTAGTGTTTTGTATTCTGTAAGTGAGACTTCTACTTTTTTTATTCCTAGTGAAATGTTCTCAGCAGAATATAATCCATTTTCATCAGTAGTGGTAGACGTTCCATCAATTATTATAGACGCTTCCCCCAGGGAATTGTTTGATTGATCAAGTATTAGTAAATCTACAGATCCAGTCATCCCAGCATTAGCTAGTACGTCTAATGGTGTTTCTATAAAAGCATCAGAAAAAGCTGCTGAGGTTATACCTATGGCAAAAACAGAAATCAAGAGAACTGCTGCTATAGTTGGCTTATCTGTTCTTGGCTTAATGGCTGATAGAATAGTTTTACGCGGCTCTCCATGTTCCTCCCAAAAGCATTCATCTTCTGATTTCGAATCGCATGATGTAGGCTGAATGGTGAATTTATCTCCACAATTGGGACAGACAACTTCACACTTCCCACTATCGTCTGGTGCATCCAGGACAAACTCATGTTTACATTTTGGACAAGTAGTCCTCCCCTTCATATCCTTTTCACCATGAAGAGATAGGCATACTATGTTAAGAATATTTCTATAAATTTCGGCTTCTTGTGTTATTTGAGAGTTCATTGAGAAATATGAGGGATTTGCTGGAGAAACGGGCTACATTATCTTTAAATAATATCGGTTCATTCCGGTACACTACATAGGCGGTTATCATATGGCAAGATTTCCAGAAGCTGAGGCACGATTATTAAACAAAAGGATATGCATGAAGTGTGGCGCATCGAATGCATTCCAAGCAAAAAGATGCAGAAGATGTAGATCTAAAGAACTACGCATTAAAGCTAAGGAAGGAAGAGGAGTATAAGCATTCTCTTTTAAACCGTCATCTTTAAGAGTATATTTTCTTTTTCGATTTACAGGTTGAATCTGAATGCCAGAGACAAAATATAAGAAAGACGAAGATTTTAATGAATGGTACAATGAGATCGTAGAGCTTGCAGATCTGTGTGATAAAAGATATCCAATTAAGGGTATGAATGTCTGGCGCCCCTATGGGTGGAAACTGATGAATCATGTAGATCGCCAGATAAGGGAAGAGATGGAAAAAACAAGTCATCAAGAGGTTTATTTCCCACTTTTAATTCCGGAGTCATTATTTAAGAAGGAAGAGGAGCATATCGAGGGATTTGGAAGTGAGGTTTATTGGATAACACATGCAGGTACAAATGAACTGGAGGAACGATGGCTTCTAAGACCAACTTCTGAAACTGCTATGTACCCCATGTTTTCCCTTTGGATACGATCACATGCTGATTTACCCCTTAAGACATTTCAAATAGTCAATACTTTTAGATATGAAACAAAACAAACTCGTGCTTTCATACGTGTCCGGGAGATTCATTTCTTTGAGGCTCATACCTGCCATGTTGATTTTGAAGACGCTGAGAAGCAGGTAAAGGAAGATAGAGAGATTGCTGATAGACTGTTTAAGAAACTTTGTATGCCATATATACTTTGTAAAAGACCCGAGTGGGACAAATTCGCTGGAGCTTTTTATACAATTAGTATAGATGTACTTATGCCTTCTGGTAGAACACTTCAGCTTGGTTCTATACATCAATATCAGGATAATTTTTCTAAACCTTATGAGATTTCTTACGAGACTGAGAGTGGAGAGCACAACTATTGTCATCAGACGACGTATGGTATGAGTGAACGTATACTTGGTGCCCTTATTGGAATACATGGCGATAATAAAGGGCTCGTAATGCCCCCTGCAGTTGCTCCAACACAAGTAGTAATAATACCCATTATTTTCAAAGGAAAAGAAGAGAAAGTCTTAGATGCATGTGAGATATTATCTAAAAAACTTGCAGAGGAAAACATAAAATCACATGTCGATAACAGAGACATAAGTCCCGGGAATAAATATTATGATTGGGAATTAAAGGGTGTACCCTTGCGAATTGAAATTGGTCCCAGAGATCTAGATAAAAAAGAAGTTGTTCTGGTTAGACGGGATACCGGAGAGAAGAAATCTGTCCCACAAGATGATTCTATAAGAACAATACTGGAAGAGCTTAACAACTTATCTAAAAGCTTATATGAAAATGCAAAAAAATTCCTTGACGAAAATATGCATAGAGTTCAAAGCGTTGAAGAAGCAAAGGGCAAGAAAGGAATTGTTGAACTGCCTTGGTGTGGAAATGAGGATTGCGCGCTTGAGATAGAAAATATTTTAGATGGTAATACATTAGGGGAACCTATTGAAGATGATGAAGAATGCAAAAAACATTCCTGTCCGGTGTGTGGTAAACCTGCTGAGACATGGATGAGATTTGCAAAAACATATTAAAAGAGGTGTAAGTAGATATGAGTGGAAAGATAACTGGATTTTTTAGAGAGTATGTATTTGGGCTGAGTATCATAGCAATTGTTGTTGGATTACCTATACTTTTCATAGGTATCTTGGGGATATGGTTTGGAGATGTTGCTAAAGATCTCTTAAATCTCACAGATGATGCGATAGCATGGGGCCTCTATGTGTTGATAATAGGACTTATTGTTTTTGGTATAGGTATTTATTATCTCTACGGTTTTATCGTGAAAAAGAAGTTTGTTTTAGAAGAAATCCAGACAAACAAGAGGT
Source organism: Thermoplasmatota archaeon (assembly GCA_030612095.1). Lineage (GTDB taxonomy): Archaea > Thermoplasmatota > E2 > DHVEG-1 > DHVEG-1 > JAUWWG01. The sequence continues at coordinate 3,104 of JAUWOO010000036.1, forward strand.
CGGAATTACTCAAAAGACACAGCGAGTTAAAAGAATCTGCTAGACATTTACCTTCCAAGTACAAAGAAATGGTAAAAGAGAAAGAAAAAGAATTGGGAATAAAATAGTTAAATAATAACTACCTGTAGTTGGATGGTGAAATGCAATAACTGAGTTCTGTGTTGTTCTTGTTGAACCAAAGTATGGGGGCAATGTTGGTGCAGTAGCACGAACAATGATGAATTTTGATTTTGACAAACTTTATTTAGTAAATCCCTGCAAACTTGATGATGAGTGCTACGTTAGATCTGTACATGCGTGTGATATTCTTGATAATGCAAAGATTTTTTCATCGTTTGGAAGTGCAATAGAAGATCTTGATTATCTTGTTGCTACTTCGTCCATTGAAACTAAGACAGATAAAAAGCATCTGAGAAATCCTGTTTTACTTGAAGATTTATCTGAAAAAATATTTGAATTAGATGGAAAAGTAGGACTTGTTTTTGGGCGAGAGGACTATGGTCTATACAATGATGAAATTGCAGCATGTGATATCATGCTTAGAATACCTACGAGTGAATCATACCTGTCACTTAATCTTTCGCATGCAGTAAATCTTGTTTTGTATGATTTATATGTCAAAAAAACATTTGAACCAAGGGAAAAAAGAATCATTGGAAGAATGGAAAAGGAGAGATTATTTGATTTTTTTTCCAGCTTACTGGAAGAGATAAACTACCCAGAACACAAAAAAGAAAAAACAAGTGTAATGTTCAGACGAATAATGGGAAGAGCAATGCCTTCCAAATGGGAATATCATACTCTAATGGGTGTCTTTAGTAGAACTCTGGAAAAAATTAAAAGAACTAAGGAGAGATAGAAACTCTATATTGTTTCTATGCTAAAATAAATCTTGTTCTTTTTTAAAGCTGAATGTACTTTATCTGCAAACCATACAAGTTCTTCTACGGTTGCAGACTCTTCATTCCAGTCGTAAACAAAATCATAGCTCCCTTTGGTTGCTTTGAAGCCCATGTTTAGTAGCTGATCTTTTACTTCCGATGGAGCAGCTCCTTCACTGTTAAACAGAATTTTTAGATATGTTTTCATATGCGTCACTTCAAAGGTAAATTGGTGTGGTGGTATTAAATGGTTACGATGTTATCAAATCTAGATTGTATATATTGGGAATGGAATAAAGCACAATATCAATATAGCCAGTGCAATAAAGAAGAGTGCTTTTCTCTTCATATCTATATCTGTGTCGTCATTGAGTGGCGGCGGATGCATCATACCCATCATAAGAACAATAATAATGGCAAAAAACGTCCATCCTGTAAAAATCATGATAAAAACTGCTATCCAACCTGCATATTTTTGTTTTTCTCCAAGAACTGCGCGGAATATATGTCCTCCATCAAGTTGACCGGCTGGAAGAAGGTTAATGGACGTGATAAGAAGTCCAACCCATCCTGCAAATGCAGTGGAATTCATATTAAGGGCAAAACCCTCCGGAATGGTATGTATCATGTTTGATAATATAATAAAAAGAAATGAGCTTCCAAGAATAACTTCGCCAGAAGAAAAATCAGATATTGGAACTATTTCAGAAGTGGCAATTCCTATGGCTGCGACAGGTATTGCAATGATAAATCCTGCTAAAGGTCCAGATATTCCAACATCAAACAATGCTTTTTTGTTTGGCATTGGGTCGCTACTTGAAATCAATGCACCAAATGTACCTATGTTAAATCCAGGCAGGATTGGAGGGATAGGTATAAAGAACGGAAGGGATGTTTTAATTCCATGTTTTTTTGAAGTGAAATAATGCCCCATTTCGTGGACAAATAAAATACTCATGAGTGGAAGGGCAAAAAATACAGTTCCGCTAAACAGGTTATCAATACTGAATATGTCTAGGATGTTGGCCACGCTCTGGATTTCAGAGTGCCCCATATTAAGAATTGAACCTGTAAGAATTGTAGTAATAATTGTTGCTATTAGTAGTGAGATATTAATCCATATAGATTTTTCTTTTCTTTTCGGCTTTTGAATGATGTATATGATATGTTCTCCTTTTTCGTAGCGAAGCATTGGAACATATCCTTTTTCAGAAAGAGATTTTCTTAAAGAGTCGAAATTTCCCTCCAAAGTTTCTTTATCAATTCTGCAGAAAAATGCTACTGTGTTTAAGTTTGATTTCACTTCATAAAATGGAAAACGTTGACCAACTTCTCTTTTTAACAACTCGATGTCTAGGTTGGTGACGTTATTTTCATTCCTAAATGGATTCCAATTATCAGGCATTTGTCTGGCCGATACATACTCTGTTTTATAAAACCTTTGTCCAAACGTTAATAAAAAATATTTATTTACGTGTACGACAGGGTATCAATATGGATATGAAAATTAGTTTTCCCGGTGGTAAAAAAGTTGATGCGGAATATAAAGGTTTCACGATTAAAACTGATCAACCAGAACATGAGGGAGGTAACGGGTCAGCTCCTGAACCATTTTCTTTATTTGTTGCTTCGATCGGTACATGTACTGGAGTTTATGTTCTTGGTTTCTGTCAAAAACGTAAAATTCCAACAGAAAATATTAAACTTGTCTTGAAAATGGATAAAGACAAAGAGACCCATATGATAAACAAAATTAACATAGAGATTCAGGTCCCAGAAGATTTCCCTGATAACTACAAAAACGCAGTGATAAAATCGGCTGGACTATGTACGGTAAAAAAACATCTAGAAAAACCACCTAGAATTGACATCTATGTAAAAAGTGGCAGCTAACATCATATTTATGTATGTCTTTTCCATTGCCCTCTGAGTGAGATAAAATGACAGTTAATTTAGTAATTGGTACGCAGTGGGGAGATGAGGGAAAAGGTAAAATTGTTGATTATTTTTCAAAAGATGTAGAATATGTTGTTCGTTTTCATGGAGGAAATAATGCCGGTCATACTATAAAAGTTGAAGATCAGGTGTACAAGCTTCATATAACGCCGTCTGGAGTGATACAAGGAAAAATAGGTGTTATTGGTAATGGATGTGTTATAGATCCAGATGTTTTGATTAAAGAAATTGGTGAGCTTACAAAACGTGGTATTAAACCAAAGCTTCTCATAAGTGATAGGGCAAACATTATCATGCCGTATCATAAAATATTGGATGGTGCTGAGGAGAAATTTCTAGGAGATAAAAAAATTGGTACAACAAAGAGAGGTATTGGTCCCTGCTATAGTGATAAAATATCGCGCAATGGTATACGGGCGGTAGACATTATAGATAGAAAAACTCTAAGCAAAAAACTTGATACAATTCTTTCCATCAAACGAAGAATCTTTGATGCATATGAAATAGATGAAAAACTTGATAAAAAGGAAATCCTGGAAACATACACTGGTTTTGGAGAGCAACTGAGAAATTTTATTACTGCAACTCACGTTGAGCTCAACAATGCAATAAATTCAGGTAAAAACATTCTTCTCGAAGGTGCACAGGGAACGATGCTTGATGTTGAATATGGAACCTATCCATATGCAACGTCATCTCACACTATTGCTGGCGGAGCAAGTACGGGTGCTGGTATAGGTCCAAAACATATTGATGATATTATTGGTATTGTAAAAGCATATACAACAAGGGTTGGGGAAGGGCCACTACCAACAGAACTTTTTGATGAAGTCGGTAAGCATCTGTCAGAGGAAGGACATGAGATTGGGACTACGACGAGTAGACCACGACGCTGTGGATGGCTTGATCTTGTTGTAGTGAAGCATTCTTGTATGATATCGGGAATTACTAAACTTGCAATTACAAAACTAGATGTCCTTGATGGCTTAAAGACTGTGAAAATCTGTACTGAGTATCAACTAAATGGAAAAAAGATAGATTTCTTCCCAGCAAATATTGAACAAGTGACAAAATGTAAACCGTTATACAAAGAATTCAAAGGGTGGGACAAGATAAATACAAAGTCGGCGAAGCTTGCTGGTTTACCAGAAAATGCGCAAGCATATCTAAAGTTTATAGAAGAAGAGCTAAAAACACCTATTGCAGTTGTTTCTATTGGACCTGGGCGAAAGGAAACAATTGAGGTTTAGACGGTTCTTTTCACGTTAAGTGCGGTGTTGATCCACCTCAAATATGAGTTGCATGCTGCCCTTAAAGAACTCACGTCTTTTGCTTCTATGGAAAGAGAAAAAGTTTTTTCAGAAATAGAGACATCAACGTTGGTCTTGGGAATTTTGTGTTTTATCTCTGGCTGAAGTGACTCAGCTATCACTTTAGCTTCCTTAGTCGAATCAAAGTCAAAAACAAATTTAACCTTCATCATAAACTACTCTCTTATGTTGATAATATGGGGTTTTATAATAAACTTTACTCTGAATCTATCAGAACACACAATCAGTCTTGGGAACCTATTTTAATATTGCAAATGTATGTCCACTCCTAAGAAAACATTTTTAAGTTTTAAATTGTGAGAATGGGGAAGCGGTGAGGTGGTGAGGAAAGATGGATTTTAAAAAACTACATTTCCCCATTCTCTGGGTAATATATTGGAATTACAAGTATATAAATATTACTATATAATTTATATCATATTTAAATTCTACCTTATATTGGGTATAAGATGAAAAATAATGTGGTCTCAAACATACATTTACATAAAATTGGAATTATCTCAGAAGCTTGTAGAATACTGATTTTGCGTTAACGATTTTTTATCTTGGTTTAAGATGCTTGGCTACAGTTGGTCTCTCCTTGTAAAAAATCTTACTGCCACAGTATGGACATTGCATACCTATGTTTTTCACATCAAACTTGACACTTTTCTTGCATAGTCCACATCTATAACCAGACATGGTTATTCTCCTTCCTCAGTTATCTTGGGTGTGGTTATTCCCCTTAATATTTTTTCAACGTTCTGACCTGCTTCAGTCTTAGGTAGATAGGCCCCACCAGCAAATTTCACGCCACATTTTCTACACTGCCATATACTTGTACTTGCCCGCTTCACTTTTTTGTGACCACAGCTCGGACAAATGTGTTTCGCCTTCTGATGAATTTCAACGTTTCGTATTTTTGTCCTTGCCCTTACTCCATATCTGGCTTTGAAACGTCCTGCTGAACCTACTTTTTTCGTTCTTTTTGCCATATTTATTTACCCACACTTTTATATAATTCTTCTCTTATTTTTATTCCGTTATCAATAGAGTCTTTTATAACCTTTTTTATCTCTTCGACGGTAAAACTACCGTTTAATCCCTTTTGCATGGCACGTATGTCGCCATTTTTGTCTGTTGCAACTGTGAGTCTTGCTTCTGCTATCTCTTCTTCATCTAGTGCAGGATCAATCATTATTGCATTATTATATTTGACAGATGTGCATGATATAGGTGGTTCTTGGAGTGGTAATGGATAATCTGTAGGATGTTCTTCCAAATATTTCTTAACTGATGGAAATTTTTCTTGAAGTTTCTCAAGATCTGGTCGTAAACGCTCAATTGGAATCACTGCATTATGCAATGCTGCAAGAGCTGCAAGAGATGATGTGTCAAACAAGTTACCATCAAAGTCAATAATATGAATATCAATAAAGACCATCCATATTGCCTCACCAGGTTCTAAACAGAGTTTATCGACCTCTATTATTTTTGATTCTCTTATTCCTCTATCAACGACCCTTGCAAGTTCTATCGCTTTCTCTCGTGGTGGTCCTGCTTCAAAATCAGGGGATGCCATAGGAATAAGTTCAGCTGCTGTGGTCATAACGCCGGATTCAGGCGTATCAGGATATGGTGTACCAATAAGTATTTTAATCCCAGCAACAACCTGAGTGTTACCAATTTTAACCCGTGCAGAACCCTCTGCTTTTGAGAAGAGTCCTGTTTCAATCTCTATTTTTCTAAATTCATTAAACGTTCTTCCGTCTGCTCTTTTTCCCTGTTCTGCAAGTTTGGACAGATAATCTCGTTTAATTGATGGTGTAATTGTCATATTATTTCACCTCCGGTGCACTCTGATATTTATCCATGATTGCTTTCTTTTGAATGTCTGATGCAATATGACAACCATTAATTGCCATTTCAAGTGCCTTGTCAAACTCTTCTACTGTTAAATGTCCATCCATCTGAAGTAATAAAATCTCGTTAGTACGGGGAGAAATGGCTACAGGTAGGTCAGCATCTCCAAAATTATCCTCTTCTTTGCCTAGATCAAGAACAACATGTCCATCTATTTTTCCAGCTGCACATGCCACAGGTATGTCCTTTAAGGGTATACCCGCATCTGCAAGTGCTACACCAGCAGCCGTAAGACCAGCACACCTTGTTCCCGCTTCGGCATTTAGAACTTCAATGTTCACATCAATAGATGCTCTTGGGAATTTTTCTAGCAAAATAACTTTTTCTAAAGCCTCAGAGATGACCTTTGAGATTTCTCTACTACGCCTATCTGGTCCAGGTCTCTTTCTGTCATCAACACTGAAAGCAGCCATGTTATATCTAGCATTTACAATGGCCCTCAACGGATTCTGAGTGTGTCTCGGAAGTGCCTCCCTTGGGCCATAGACGGCAGCCATAACTTTATTTTCACCCCATTCTAGATAACATGAGCCTTCTGCTCTGTGAAGCACTCCTACCTCAATTTTGATTTTTCTTAACTCATCAGGAGCTCTTCCATCTAATCGTTTTCCATTATCATCAATTAATTTGATATCTGATTCCATTTATTGCACGTCCTTTATGTCCTTTTTCAGTAATTCTTCTATTCTATTTGTAAGCCCAAATGCTAGAGATTCTTCCTCTATTTTTCTTATCGCATATATCACTTTTGCTATGTCATCCTCATCTCCATCGATCCATATTCTTCCATTCTGGCCAACGAAGATACGACATCTGGTATATTTCTTTAGCAAGGATATCATAGAGCCCTTTTTACCGATAAGCCTTGGTACTTTGGAAGGTTCGATATAAGTTATATGCCCTCCCCTGATTTTGTAGAGGTTACGATCTTTTAGTGTAATCTGTAGTTTTTTTTCTACATTTACCTCTAAAATCTTTGCCATTACGGAATCGCCGTGATTTAAATATTTTTCGGTCTCACCAAAGTCTACATCCCATGGTACTTCATTCACATGTAAAAGGGCAGGATATGGGGCATTAATATCAACTAACCAACTTGATGCCATTGCTTCTCGGACGATCCCTATAACAAAATCTCCCTCTATTGCATCATAACGGCCTTTTAACGGTATTACATTTATGTAGTTCGACCTTTTGCTTAATATTCCTAACATTTCTGAATATATTTTTCCATTTTCGATAAACGTACCGCGTCCAGCCTTGTTGCCTTCGGCATCTCCCAAAAGCTGACTTGGAATAACTATTTCACGTTTTTCTTGAGACATATAATGATAACCTCTACTAAAGTTACTTTAAGAATTTTGTGGATACATTGCCTTTGGTCACATCATTTAATTTGTCATAAAAATCGGTTTGCATGCCTGCAGGAATTTTTATGATGCCAATCCATGAACCATCAGATTGCCAATCCTCTCGTTCCAAGGTGCCATAGTTGCGAGCGACGCCATATGCCTTACCAATATGCTCTGGAGGGATTTTAACTGATATCCTAACATGTTCCATGGAAATTGGTATGAGTGGTCTTAAAGCCTCAATGATTGTCTTAACTTGTTCACTCACTGGTTTGAAAGGGTCAACATGTACTCCTACCTCATCCATCGCAAGTTCGATTCTCTGGCGGGGATGTGGGGCCTTTGTCTTCGGATCCATAGCATTTCTTGAAATTGTCTCAATAATCCTATTTTTCTTGTTTTTCTGCATCTTATGACGTTGCTCTGTTGTAAGTTGTATGTCTCCATTTAAAACAATCTGTTTAGCGACCTCTGCTACATCATCAGTACCAAATTTCTCTTTAATAGTTTCCTCCGGTGCATGCGTACCCTTCTTTGAATCCTTGAAAATTGCATCTATAGCAAGGATCTGAATAATATCTATTTCCTTTCCATCAATTAAGTCAGCTGCTGCATAAGGGTCTACTAGCACCTCAAAGTGCTCTTCTCCCTTCTTCAACCTTGCAATAACAGCATCGTCAAGACTTACCAATTCTAATTTCCCCCAGTTGCCTTAGCAACATACTCCTTTGATTTTTCTGGTGGTATAATATGAAATTTAAAATCTTTGTCAACAACACCAATTTCAGTAGCATCCGGATTAAGTTTTCCCTCAGTACCCTTATGAAGTGCTTTTATACCCATATCGATAGCCTCTTCCATAGAAAGCCCCTCTTTGTAATGGCTTTCAAAGTGGCTCATGGCACCATTGCGCCCTGATCCCTCGCTGCTGGCCTTGTATTCCATTAAAGCACCAGATGGATCTGTGGAAAACAACCGTGGGCCTGTGTCATCTACACCAGCTACAAGCAAGGCAGTACCAAACGGCCTTACTCCACCGTATTGGGTATATGTCTGTTTGAAATCGCAAATACGTTTTACAAGAGTTTTCACCTGTATTTTCTCACCATATGTTATTTCATTTACCTGGGCGTCTACGCGAGCTCTATCGATCAACGCTCTTGCATCTGCGACAAGGCCCGAAGTAGCACAGCCAATGTGGCCATCTATCTCAAATATCTTCTCAATTGATCCTGGTTCTATCAAATGAGATGTGATACGTTTATCCACGATTAAAACTGCACCTGTCTTGTACTTTAAACCTACAGTTGTAGTACCTCTTTTCACTGCTTCTCGAGCATACTCCACCTGGAACAATCTTCCATCTGGGGAGAAAACAGTAATTGCTCTATCATATGCCATATTTGCTGGTTGCATATCTTATTTCACCTCCATACTATACTCAATGATTAATAGTCGTAAATACTTTAATTTTTCAACCAAGAATACGCTCGTTGTGTATATAGTTTGTGCTCTCAAAACTGTTGTGTGATATCTTGAATCAGTTCAAAAAATCTAAACTCCTTTTGCATCTCCCCATATCATTTTATGAATTTGTAATCCTAACCTAACGTTCAACCCATCGCTGAGTATCCAACCAGCTAAATTTTTTGGATTAGTAGCCCAAACAGGTTGGAAAAAAACGTGGCAGATTGGTTCATATTCTTGTACAATCTTTTTGGCATAGCCATAATCCTCTTTGTTTTGTATAATAATTTTTAACTGATCATCTTTCTTGAGTAGTGGTATATTCTCTAGATGCATTTTCTCATGCATGTTGGACGAAGGACATTTAACGTCCAATGAAATCATCAGAGACTTTTTATTTACTATGTTTTCTATATTCATACTTCCGTTCGTCTCAAGAGAAATTTTGTAATTTCTTTTTAGAACGGCATTTATCAAATCTAGGGTTTCATGTTGTAGTAAAGGTTCCCCGCCTGTTATACAAACATATTTGCATGGATAGTTGCCTATGTGGTTTACTATTTCGTCTATACTCATTTCTTTTCCATCATCATATGCATATTTTGTATCGCAGTAGGAACATCTTAGGTTGCACCCTGCGACTCTTATGAATATGTTAGGTAGCCCTACCCATTTACCTTCGCCTTGGATGGAGTAAAATATTTCATTTATGTTCATATGTTGCACATCAAAACATTTTAACTTAAAATATAATATATTTCAAATATTTATATCTTAACCTTTGTTAGCGAGAGTCTAATAATCACTCCACTTTTAACCATTGTGGCAAAAGCCCATTCAGCTTTGCGATAGGCACGAAAGAGGGTGTGTAATCCCCACGTAGGAGCAAAGAACTAGGCACAACGGGTATAGAATTATTCGAACTCATGTTCTGGCATTAAATGTGTTCTTTGACGTGTTCAACAGGAGAAAAATCCTTCTACAAGCCGCTGGTGGGCGTACGGCGTATAAGTTATAAGCCCCTGGTTAATTTATAATTC
>JAUWOO010000031.1 GCA_030612095.1 Thermoplasmatota archaeon
CAAAAAATCGAAAATAGATTGCAAATATCTAGTCTATGTTCACCCTATATCCAGTTCCAGGTTTCTTTTTTTCCTTTCTCTTTAACACAACATCCAGGATGCCGTTTTTGTAAGTGGCTTTCGTCGTCTTAGGTAATATGGCACATGGAATTTCAACAAGTTTATGGTATTTTCTATTGGGTGTGTCTACATCTATCTCAAGAGTATCATCAGTTATATTAAGAGTTATGTCTCCTTTTTCAACACCAGGTATCTCAACAGTCACCGCAACATCTTCATCTCCTTCTATTATATCGGTTAGTGGCTCCCGATCCTCAGAAATTGTAGGGGGACCAGCGGGTGTTTTTACAGGACGGTTACCAAATTCTTGTATCTTTGGTTTACCATCAGGACCCATATTCATACTAAATCCATGAATAAAACGTTTATTTGGTTCGAATCCTCCACGGAACATATCCTCAATCATTTCTTTAAAATCAGTACTTTCAAACATTCTTTGCATTTCATCAAAGATTCTTTCAAAATCCTCATCATTAATAAAATCAAATGGGCTTTTTCGTCTTCTTCTATCCTTATCCCTATCAAATGGATCCATTTCTATTTCCCCTTACTGTTTCTATATTATTCTCTATAGCATCTCCTATTTAATATTTTCGGCCTATAACTTTTTCAGCTCATCGCCCAGTTCTTCTAATAATTTTTTTGTTTTTCTATTGAGTTTTTTCGGTGTTTTTATGCGTATCTCTACATATAGAGCCCCATAGCCTCTCCCGTGTATATCAGGCATTCCTTTGCCTCTGATCTTAAATACACTACCAGTTTGTGTTCCTTCCGGAATCCTTAATCTCCCAGATCTGCCATCAATGGTATCGACATCTATCTTTGTACCAAGAGCAGCCTCTGGAAAAGATATCCCCTCAGCAGTGTAAAGATTTGGTCCTTGCCTATCGAATTTCGGATGTTTTTTAACGTGAATTGCGACATAGAGATCGCCATTTCCAGCTTCTCCTGCCTCTCCTTCTCCGCGCAACCTCAGTTGTGACCCTTCATCCACCCCTGATGGTATTCTAACATCAATGCTTCTCGTTACTTGCATCATGCCAGTTCCATGACATCTGGAACAACGTTCCTTGATAATTACCCCTTGACCGCGACATTTGTCACAGGTGGTTACCTGAGTAAACATGCCAAAAGGGGTTCTTCTAGAATAGTTCACCTGACCTGTACCATTGCACTGAGAACATTTATTAGGGGTCGTTCCAGGTCTAGCCCCACTACCTTTACAGGTATCGCAGGTTTCAGTTCTTGGAACCTTTATTCCTGTCTCAATTCCCTTATAAGCATCTTCTAAACTTATATCCATACCATACTGTAAATCTCTGCCCCGTCTAGCATAAGCTCTTCTATCATAACCGGCACTATGTCCAAAAAATTGTTCAAAGATGTCATTAAAGTTAAATCCCGCTCCCCTAAAGATATTGCCAAAGTCTGCCCCTCTGAAAATGTCCTCATAGCTATAGCTTTGATCTATGCCTGCATGACCATATTGATCATACATTCTCCTTTTTTCATCATCATATAAAACAGCATATGCTTCGGAAAACTCCTTGAATTTCTCTTCTGCCTCCTTGCTGGGGTTTTTATCTGGATGATATTTCAATGCAAGTTTTCGGTAGGCACTCTTAATTTCTTTTTTATCCGCATTTTTATCTATGCCAAGAATTTCATAGTAGTCTCGCTTTGTCATAATGTAACCAACGGTATTTCAAAAACTAATATATGTGTTTTGCCCAGAAATTCAAAATACCCTCATATTATAAGATTCATCAAATGGAATAGTAGATCCCCCAAAATAAATGAACACAGAAAACCAGCCAGCAATGGTATCATAAATGGGATTTTCGGTGTAACCCATATCTCCATTATACCATTTTTTTCAAATGTTTCCAAATCATTCTCAACATCAAATTCCTTAGGCATGTAGGAAAATTTTCTCTTGCCACCCACTATTTTTTCCAGTGGCCAGACAAACCTTTCTTTTGCCTTTTCAACACTCAGTTTGTAACCCAAAAGACAGTATGGAAATTCTATATTTCTCCGAGCTATGTTAAATATCAATAAACTCACAGGTATTAGTAAAAACAGTAATACAGAGTTGGAAAGTATAACCCACGAAAAAGGCATAAAAGATCTCAACAGAGGAAATTCAAATATTGATGGCTCTAATGGAACAAGTATTGCCAGTGCCATCATTGCCTTTGCATCGGCCCCACCAAAGATAAGTCGTAGCTGGAAAAAGACATACATAAGAACTATCATAATTGGTATAAAAATAAGATAAAATATATTGTCAAATCCGATCGTAAGGTATTGTATAACCAGCAGGATTGTTCCAACAGAACCCATTATAACCCATAGCATGTTTGAAGCTCTCCTGGTTTTTATATCTGTATATGATGCATAGGAGAGTATTGTTGTTCCAACAACTAGTCGAGCAATATCCAGCAATGCTGCAGTTTCTACCATGGTTGACAACTAGTAAACAAAACAAATCATATTAAATTACGGGTGAATGTCTAACACCAGTAAAACAACATTCTATATGGAGAAGAAACTCTGAACTTTTAAAACAATATACTGGCCACGTGAAACAACTGACTAAAAATTTTACAATTGCCAGGATTCAACAGAAACGTTTATTAGAATAATATCATCTTACATATTTGTCCGTAAAGGGAAGGAAAATGGGATGCCTCGAGAGCAATCGCTGTAGCGCATCTACTAAATCGCAGGAGATTTGGGAAGAATGCCTAATTTGAAAAAATATAAGGAAACAAAACTGGTTAGACCAGAGTTGAATGTCTTTTTAGCAGTGGGAACATTTGACCCATTTACCAGAAGAAAGAAAAAAAATAATCCTAAACAGCCCAAAGAGGAGAAAAAGATAAAGGGTTCTGAGAGAAAACCGACCGATTTTCATTCAGACATGGAAAAAAAAGTAGATGCTTTAATAGCAAATATGGGAAAAGAAACAAAACCAGAAAATGATTTTGATTCTTTTAATACTAAAGATGAGTTATTTGAGATAAACTCCCCAAGTAAAATCCAATCTGAATCTAAAATCGTTAAAAATTCCGAAGAACCAAAAAAAGATATCCTAAACTCAAAGACTGCTGGTAATGAGCACACAAATGACAAGAATATTCTCGATCAAACATCAGGTGAACATGACGTAGCACCCAAACATTCAATCATTAGTTTTACCCACCATATAAAAATTAGATGTAAAGGAGAAAGGGAGAAACTAAAAGGCGCTAAAGAAAAAAGTAAATCACATGATACAACACCATTATCTGAAAATTTCAAATTCAAAGTTGAAAAGAAAGAAACAGGCACAGATAATGTATTTACAAAAACAGAGGGAGAACTAGAAGAAACCAAGATAGAGAATGAGGGAAAAGAGCTGGTTGAACATAACAGCAATAAGTTAAGAAAATTGGAATTGAAAAAAGCAAAAAAAGAAGCTAGAGATAAAGAAAAAGAGCTAGAGATAAAAAGGTTAGAAGAGGAAAAGAGGATAAAATTGGAATTGAAAAAAGCAAGAAGAATGGAAAAGGCAAAAGGAAAAAATATTGTAGATTCTAATCAACAAAACACCCCCGGGGATGAGAATTTAGAACAGGAATGGAAAAAAGATAAAGAACATAATGAGAAAAACAATAGTCAAACACCCGAGATGGATACTTCAATCGTTGGAAAAAAAGAAATGGAAAAAGAAGATTCCATATTGGATGAAGACATCAAAAAAGTTCTTTTAATGACTGATAATCTTTTAGGAAATCTCCCGGAAGAAGTTATAGATGAATTTGTTAAATCCAAGGATTTTGCTTTGTATGAGAAAGTGATTAACAAATATAAAATCAAGTGATGTTTTATGGGACTCTTAGAAAAGGCACAACAAAAAAAACCGAATCCGAATGAAACAAAAGATACAACAGAACCAACCATAAAGATAGAGAATGCAATAGAGCAAGTGAATACAACAAGTCTCCTGGAAAGAGCAAAACAGAGAGAAAAGCATTTATCAGAAATAACAAAAGAAATCACAGTTAGTGAAACAACAGAAAAACAGGAACCATCAATTATTCATTTAGATCTACTAAAAAACAGAGGGGATGAAAACAAAGAGATTATAGACGAAAGAAAGGGATTTGGATGGAAAGGTCTGGGCAGCAGAAGAATCGTTTATGATAACAATATTAGTGAATATGTATATGAGGTTTCAGAACCCGTTCTGGACAAGAATGAACTGGAGATTAAAAAAGAACTATCCCATTTGTTTAAAATGCTTGCCGATATAAACATTTCAAGCACGGAAGATGAAGAGAAGGAAAAATATCTTGAGGAAACATTAGAACAGATAGTAATTGATAACAATATTAATTTTTATATAAAGGAAGAAGACAAGCCATCTAAAAAATCATTTAAGGATTTTCTACATATAAAATCTAAAAACAATAACGAAGAAGTAGAACTTGAATCTGACGAAGACAAACCAGCGGAAAACATCTCTTCTCCTCAAAAAACGGATAAAAAAAGAAAAACAAAGGAAGAACGGGAAGAAGAGAAAGAAGAAATAGAATTGGCAGCAAAAGAATCAAAGGATAAGATTTTTTATCACGTATTTAGAGAGTTTATAGGATACGGCCCTATCGATATCGTTATGAAAGATGATGGTATCGAAGACATTTCGTGTGATGGGCATCATGTTCCAATATTTCTTTATCATAAAAAGTACGAAGCCATTTCAACAAACATACATTTTGAGAATGAAGAACATCTAAATTCTTTTGTTGTACGCCTTGCACAGATATGCGGTAAACAAATATCCATTTATTCTCCCATTGTTGATGGAAAACTCCCCGATGGTTCGAGACTTCAGACTACCCTTGCAAGAACAGTTACTAAAGGTTCAACCTTTACCATTCGTAGGTTCAGAGAAAATCCCCTTACTCCAATCGATTTGATAGAATTTAAATCACTTTCTACAGATATGGCAGCATATTTCTGGATGGCCCTTGAAAATGGAGCATCAATACTATTCTGCGGCGGAACGGCTAGTGGAAAAACTACTGCACTTAATGCCTTATCGCTATTTATACCGTCATCACATAAGATTATCACAATCGAGGATACCCGTGAGATTAGTCTCCCGCATAAAAACTGGATAGCAGATACCACTAGACAAGGATTTTCTTCATCTGAGGAAGCCAAGACAGGTAAAGATATTGACATGTTTGATCTCATTAGAGCTGCGTTAAGACAGAGACCAAAAGTTGTTATGGTAGGTGAAGTCAGAGGAAAAGAAGCTTACAGTCTATTTCAGGCAATGGCAACAGGACACACCGCATATTCAACAATTCATGCAAGTACCATATACACACTTATACAGCGATTAGAAAATGCCCCTATATCACTACCGCGTGCCTTGCTTACATCTCTTGACATAATCGTATTTCAGAATGCAATTGACATTGGTGGAAAAACGGTACGACGAATGACAAGTGTAACCGAAGTAATAAAACTTGATCCTGATTCAAACCAACTTATATTCATGGAACCATTCAAATGGATCTCTAAGACAGATGACAGATTCGAAAGTAGTCATTCAAGTAAAGTACTGAACAATATCAAAGCACAAAATGACTGGAATGATAAACAGCTTGATAGGGAACTAGAGAACAGAAAGACGATACTTGAATGGATGAAAAAGAAAAACATCAGAGACTACATAGAAGTAGGAAAAATTGTTTCAGAATATCAAAAACATCCTGAAGCTTTGTTGAAAAAAGCAGAGAGGGAGATGAATGAAATCCACAAAATACAGTAGATTTTGTAGACGTCTCTTCTCAAAAACGTTTGAACGATTGGATATAAGTGAAACAAGTAAAAATAGACTACTGGAAAAAGCAGATATCAGCATGGTGTACAAGGAATATTACTCCATGGTTGTAATGAATATCATAATAGGTTTTATTTCATCCTTTATATCCACACTTATTCTGTATCTACTTATTCCCCATAATATAACATCATTACTCATTCTTATAGTATCATCCATAGTACCAATAGGCATTGGATTATATTATCTAGGTATGCCTACCTCAAAAGCAAAAAGTCGAGGTAAAAATATTGACAGATATCTACCATATGCAACAAATTTTATCAATACAATGTCTGTCGCAGGCATCTCACCCACAGAAATATTTGAAGCTTTGTCAGCAATAAAGTTATATGGAGAGGTGCAAAAAGAAGCGAAAAAAATTACAACCGAGCTTAATATGATGGGAATCGATACAATCACAGCCCTGAAGAATGCAATAGTTATTTCTCCCTCCACTAAATTCAAGGAATTTATTCAAGGCATGCTCGGAGTTATACAATCTGGGAGTGAATTAGGACCATATTTTGATAGATGCGTTGAAAAATACATGTCAGATGACTTAATAGAAAGGAAAAGAAACCTAGAGGCACTGGCAATCATGGCGGAATCATTTGTCGTAACAGTAATTGCATTTCCGCTTTTCCTAGTAATCATAATCTCAATAATGGGTATGACAAGCGGAGGTATATCATTTGATTTCCTATTCATCTTAGCTTTTCTGATACTCCCAATGTCTTACTGCGGTTTTTACGTAATGATGAAATCAGGAATGGGGGAAGCAGTATGAAAAATCTTTTCAAGCGTAAAAGGTACAATGTAAAACGAACATATGGAAAAGATACAACCATCCTAATACTAACAGCAGCTTCATCAGGTTCCTCGATACTTTTGTTCTTATTTGGTGCCTTAACACTCATGGAGGTAACTGGATTTTCGGAAGATGTGATTTCAGGTGTCGATTTTCTAGTATTTGGTGTACTATTAGCAATTGGTCCAGTAGGTTTTTACAATCATCTAAAGGCAAAAAAGAAAAAAGACATCGAAAATCAGTTACCCGACTTCTTAAGGGAAATAAGCAGTTCAACGGCATCAGGAATGACCGTTTTTGACGCCATAGGATCTGTTTCCAAAGGAGAACATGGAAGATTAACACCAGAACTACAAAGAATGTCCTCTCAACTATCATGGGGCATATCAGTTAAAGATGCGCTCGACAACTTCGCAAAGAAAATAAACACAAACTCAGTGAAAAGGATGGTAATCACAATAAACAAAGCGCTTGAGATTGGTGGTAACACCTCTGCAGTTTTTGATGCAGCAGCAAGAGAAATGGAACAAGCCAAACGCGTAGAACAACAAAGAAAGGCAGAGATGTCCATGTACAGCATAGTGATATTCATCAGTTTTTTTGTATTCCTAGCAGTAATACTGATAATTGACAAAACAATCTTTCAGGCAATCTTTGATCTTCAAGATGAAATGGCAGGACAAGCAATAGGCAATATGAGGATTGCAGATATAGATCATGTCCTTTTGAAAAATATGTTTTTCTCGTTTATCATGGTCCAAAGTATAGGAGGTGGTCTACTCGGTGGATTTATGACCGATGGTAATCTTTCATCAGGCGTTCGGTATGGATTTATCCTTGTGCTGATCTCATTTTTTGTCTTCAAATTTATGTTTTAAAGAGCGTTTTGACAATATGTAAAAATGCCACGAATTGTTTAAATAGTAGGATATACAGAGAGTCCTACGTGGATAGGGAGATGAGGAAATATAACTTCGTTAATAGTAATCATGCAGTTTCAGAAGTAATTGGTGGTTTGACTCTAATTGCGATTTCTGTTGTGATTTTCTCATCAATGTATGTATATGTATTTCCCCTCCCACTTCCAGCACCAGATTCACATGTAAAATTAATGGGTTATGTGGATGATGACGGAAGTGCAGTAATAAAACACATGGGCGGTGAACCTTTGAGTACATATAAAATAGACGTGAAAAACGTCAGCGGTACTTTGATCAATTCAGCAGTTTATCAAGGAGATCCATGGGGAATAGGTGAATGTGTATTTCCTACAATAGAAAGTCCCCTCATGGGGGAAAATGATATGGTGCAAATAATCATCTACAGCATCGATGATGAAGGTGAACAACAAATATTTAATGGAATTCTTAAGGGAAAAACTAGTGAAGCTATACCTAATGGAAATCCAATGTTAATATCAAGTCTTAGAACTAACACAATTGAAGAAGATTTGATATGTTATAATTATACTATAGTTCCAGATATTGATGCTCTTACATACATCTATAAATGGTTGGTCAATGGAAATTCGCTAGCTGAAATTCTCATGCCTTTTGATACAGAAAACACCTCAACAACCAAAGATTACTCAGACAATGGACACGACGGAACTATACACGGTGCTACATGGACAGATAATGGAACAGTAGGAGGAGCTTATTATTTTGGTGGAGCAAATAATTATATATCACTAGATATGCCCAGTGTTTTTAATGATATATCCATCAATGATTTTACTATTTGTCTATGGATAAAAAGTGATGATATTACTGATGATTGGAGAGTAGCATTGATGGCAAGTAAGGATAATAAAAACTTTGTTAAACTTTTCCAATTTGGTACCGAAATTCATTTTGGGGTGTGCGAAGATGGAGTTAAAAGAGCGGTAAGAACTGAAAACCTTTCGAGTAACACATGGTATCATATTGCAGGGGTTTGGGATGCAAGTGAAAAATCGTTATCGCTCTACGCAAATGGAATAACTAGTTCAGAAATCGGTAATAGAAACTATGCAATGGGAGTCGGTGAAGGATTATTAGAACTTGGGCATGCATCAGCTAGTAGCAGATTTTGGTATGGTTATATAGATGAGCTTGAAGTATACAATCGTGCTCTCTCCGCGGATCAAATTTATCAAAATTACATATCTACAAAAGATGGGGATTCCGATAAGAGAGTTGTCGTTTCCGGAGAAACAATCCTTGGAACTGTTTGGCAATGCATTGTCATCCCTAATGATGGCACTCAAGATGGTACATCAATAGAATCAAATATTTTAAATATTGTGACTTATGGAGGAGAGTGATGAGAAAATGAGGGGAATAATATTTGGAAAAAATATTGGAATTTTTATTGTAATAGGGTTTTTAATATCTACTGTGTTTGTAATATTTCCCCCTGAAAGAGTGAAAGCTGGATCATATGATGGTGAGGATCTTGCACTTGCAATTCTTGCCAACCAATCAACATTAGTAAGTTCATCTTATACTGATACTGATCAATCAGGACATAGACAGGCGGCTGTTCTTTCATCCCTTGGAATTATATCACCCACCCATGGTTCAACATTCGCATTATTTAGCACAGGTATAGCTGGAGAAGTTCCAGTGACTACAAATGAGGAAAAACCAGGTGATGAGAGGGGAACATGGTTTAAAAATAAACATG
This sequence comes from Thermoplasmatota archaeon, assembly GCA_030612095.1. Taxonomy (GTDB): domain Archaea; phylum Thermoplasmatota; class E2; order DHVEG-1; family DHVEG-1; genus JAUWWG01. The sequence continues at coordinate 9,420 of JAUWOO010000031.1, forward strand.
GATATCCAAGAGATAGTGCTACATTTATAATGACTCTACAGGTGCCAGCATATATGCACTATATTTATTACGATGTACAGTTTTTCAGTGCAGAATACCCTGAATGGGTAGGTACGGTATATAACGATGAATTAACTATCACTGTGAATTCTCCGTCAAAAGGCATTTCAGAGTACATATTCGATATCAATAGTGGATATTTTGTTTTAGATTCCAATGGTATACCGGGTACTGGTTTTGATATCTTTGCCCAAAGTGGGGATCCTGGGGGAGTTGACTGGGTTGATACTACACCAAGAACACCAGGTGCTGATGCAGGTGCTTCCGATCTAGTTCCAATAGGTGGAGTGGTCCATCCTGTTTCTCCACATGAACAGATAACGGTAACTATTGATATTCATGATACTGGAGACAATATACTTGACAGTGCTGCTTTCATAGATAATCTTGCGTTCTCTGGATATGCAAAAACAGAGATAGTTGCAAGAAAAACTGCACAAGATTTGAATGGAGGTGATTTAGAATGCAATGACACTATAAAATATGCAGTAACTATTAGTAATACAGGAACAGCAAATCAACAGAATAACCCTGGGAACGAATTTGAAGATTTGATACCAGATAATGCTACATATGTAATAGGTTCAGCCACGGCAACCTTGGGAGCAATAAGTTACAACGCAGGAGAAAACAAAATAACATGGAATGGTGCAGTACCTGCAGAGAGTAGTGTTTCATTGACATTTAAAGTAACTGTTAATTCCAGCCTAGAGAACGATGCTTTGATATCCAACCAAGGAACAGTGTACTGGGATAGCAACGAAGATGGGGCAAATGATGAAACCGAATTAACAGATGATCCTCACGTTGATGATGGCATAGATCTGGATGGGGATGGAGATACAAACGATGATGATCCGACAGATCTTTATGTGGTCGTTTTTGAACCACCACCAACAGTAACTGAAGATTTTTCTGATGATATTGCAGGTGGAAAAGCAACACAATCGTATCTTGGTCGAGACTGGTTTGAAACAAGTAGTGGAACAGTTGGAAGCATATTCGAAGTTGTATCAGGCTACCATTATCTAACAGATAAGTCTTTCAAAACAAAACTTAGATCCTCTGGTAGCCCTCAGTATTGGCATTATAACCTGACTAATCTTGAAAGTGATATAGAATGGTGGGAAATATGCTTTAAATGTGGGAACGCTAGCGAAGAATCCGATCTATGTCTTGATTTCAAAAACAGTGTTGGTAACGACATTGCAAAAATAAAATTTGAGTATGTGCAAATGGGAACCGAACCGCCAACGGACTGGGTACTAGAACTAAACTACTGGAATCCTGGCAATGAATGGAATCGCCTATGCTCTGATTTTTCAGGCGGATACTTATACAACAGCTGGTATAAACTTAGAATCGAGAATTACCCAAGTTATATTGTTTATTCGTTAAACAGAACAGACATCGGGATGATTTATTCTAAAACAGGCAATCATCTCAGCGCACCTTTCTCCGATCTAGCAAATGTTGAATGGATCAATACAAAGCTTCCTATTGTCTGTCCAATGTTTTTCTGGGATGATCATAGAATAGGGCTTATAAATGAATAAAAGATTTGTTAAATATTTAGGGTGAGAAAACATGGCCAGATTATTTGATAGAAATATGTTCATTATGCTATTAGCAATAATGATTGGTTTTATCACAATAACCTACTTTGTAGCAGATGTTGTAAACCAATCAAAGATAGATAATTTAACAACAGCCTACATCACTGAAATGGAATCTATTGAGAAGATGAATATAAACTTTACAAATAACTTTCTGGAATCCTCGGTTTTGTTAGATACAGCAAGAGAATACCGAGCTTTTGGAAATTATCATTTCGATTTAGCAAGTTTATTTTTCACCAGTGCACTTTCTGAAAGAAACACCTCAATAATGGAATCGTATAAAAATATTACAATTGACAATTGTACTAAAGCGATGCCTAAGTATAATATTTCTAGTTTAAACTTCAAAACGGCGTCAAGTTTTTTCGATAATACAAAAAAATATACTGAATATGGTGGCTATCTAAAGCTACTTGATCTTTATATTAATTTAACCGAATCTGGTGCTAGGTTAACCATGTTAAGATACAATGCAAGTAAATATCTTAAATATTTGGCGGAAAATATAACTGTAATAAACGGTTCTGCGGCTTTAGGTAATGTATCGGGTCTAATGAATTTATTCAATGAAACTATGGGTATGTATGGCAGTGAATTGGACATTTATGAAGGATACAAAGAAGAGATAGATGAATACGATATAGAGGGTTTTGATCCAAATCGGGAGTCATAAAGCAGCAAAAATCAGTAAAAATAAATGTCTAAATCTTTACTAGCAAATACAATACTATACACGAAGTACCAGTAGAGAATCCTGTCCGAGTGTTCATATTTTTCAGAATTTTTGCTAAAAGGATATTTTACTCAAAAAAAGAGGGGTTTTTTTGATGACAAATAGCATTCCAAGCAATTTTGCTTCATCGCCCAGTAAGAGAAACAATTGTCTGTTTTTATGGAAAAACAGCATCAGAATAGGGAAAAGATTAAAGAAAGGGAGTTATTTACCCATCTGCAAAATCAAAGTATTTGCCCTGGTAGTGTAGCGGCCTATCATCCTAGCCTGTCGAGCTAGGGACTCGGATTCAAATTCCGGCCGGGGCGTTTTTCAATTTTTATCGTACCTACCGCATCTCAAATCCAGAATCAGTTTTTTATTGGGATTTTGGGAATAATTTGGTGAAACGTTTGCAACAAAGTATTATTTAGAACAAAGATAAGAGATAATTCCGACAGAAAGTATGTGAATTATCAAAATACTATTTTCCATTTTGACATTTTTACACATCAGGTTTATATATAATTAGTGACAGATGTTATCACGATAGGTGACGGATGTGAAGGATACTTTCGTAATGCTGATGATGGGAATCATGCTTATTGGTGTTTTTAATGTTTTTTTACCTGTTGAGACATGTGTCGCATCTGGAAACACAATCTACGTCGATGATTCCGGTGGAGCAGATTATACAAATATTCAGGATGCTGTTAATGCCGCTAATGACAGTGATACGATATACGTATATAGTGGGACATATAATGAAAATATTTACATAAACAAATCATTAAAACTATATGGGCTGGGAAGTTCAACCAAACCACGAATAAATGGTCAACATACACATAAATCAACTGTTGAAGTTATGGCAGACAATGTAAATATTTCTAATTTTGACATTTACAATCCGGGTCAAACTGCAAGCTATCATGGAATAGCCATTGGTAAAACACAGGAATCAATGACAGATCAATACAATATCTCTATTCTCAATTGCTATATAACAGAGTGTTCGATTGGTATTTTGCTAAGAGGGGGTGGGCATTGGGTTGTCAAAAATTGTGAGATATATGAGACTGATGGCGAGGGAATAAAAGTTATAGGGGCTCAGTCTGAAATTTCTAACAACATAATCAGTAAATGCAATTATGGAATAATATTATCTTATTCCGAAGAGTGCTTATTATCCAATAACGACATATATTTAAATTACGAGGATGGAATAAGACTCCAGAGTTCAAGTAATTCAAATACAATTAAATCAAACAAAATTACAAATAATATAGGATGGGGAGTAAATGTCTATCTATCAAACTGTAATAATAATATATTTTATCTAAATGATTTTAATGATAATGGTGAAAATGGTCAAGACAAAGGAAATAACCAATGGTATTACAACAACGAGGGAAATTATTGGTCCGATTATGACGGAGTTGATGAAAATCCAGAAGATAATATTGGCGACACACCCCATACTATCCCTGGAGGAAGCAATAAGGATGACTATCCCTTAGGGTACTGGTTAAATTCAAAACCAACTGCAATAAATCCCCCAGAGAGTCAAGAAAATCAAAAGCCGACTGCTACAATTATCAAACCAAGTCCAACTACTCCAACAACGGCGACATCAGGAGAATCAATATACTTCCACGGTATCGGAACAGACTCTGATGGAACTATTGTGGAATACATCTGGCGCTCGAGTAAAGATGGTGTTTTTAATGAAAATTCAACATTCACCAAATCTGATTTATCAGTTGGAACACATGCTATATATTTCAAAGTAAAAGATAACCAAGGAGAATGGTCAAGTGAAGATACTGCAATTCTTGTTATAAATACTAGCTCATCACCTTCGAATGAACCACCAACTCCGGATACAGGAGGACCATACACAGGATATGTCAATGCAGCAATATCATTTGATGCGTCTAACAGTTCAGATCCCGATGGGGATGACATTGTTTCGTATGAATGGGATTTTGGTGATGGGAATGGGAACGGAGTGTCTGTTGAGCACACATACAGCTCTATTGGCAACTATACTGTAACTCTAACCGTAACAGATAGTCAAGACAAGACATCTACAATTTCCACATATGCTAATATAGTAGTACAAACAACAGTACAACCACCAGATCAAAACGACGATAACGGGGACGATACACCTGGTTTTGAAATATTCATGGCCATCATTGCAATATCACTTATACTGTTTCTGAAACGGCGTAAATAAACCAGAATCAGTATTATTTGTACAAAGGTGAATTGCTTAATACAGGAGAAATACCTGTTGAACAATGCATATTTTCCCCTTATGTATTCTCTCATTACTTAGTATATCTCAGCCCTTCAAAAACTATTTTGAAATGAAATTAAAATCAATAGAAAAGCATATATATCATGAAATACAAGATATATATAATGATAGGAATAAAAATGGTGGGCATATTAAGGGGAGCAACATTATTATGAAAATTATAACTTTAGACGATATGTCAAGAGCAATAGCAAATAGAATGGGAATAAATGGAGAGAAAGCTAGGAGAGTTGCCGGATTTGTCATGGATCTATTTGGATATGATGACCGCATTATAGATAACATCCTGGAGCCAGAGGATAGGCAACTGTTTTATATTTTAGAATCAGAAGGAATGCTCACAACTGGAAGGGAAGAAACAACC
>JAUWOO010000014.1 GCA_030612095.1 Thermoplasmatota archaeon
ACTTTCTTACCTCAATGGCATAAACAAAAGGAATTGTTCATAAAAAGCTGTCGATATTTTCAGGTTTTAGTGACTACAATTGAGCTGGAAAATGTGCTTTTTCCAGATATAAGGGACCAAAAACGCTCTGGAACTTCCGTTCCAAAATAATTTTTCCAGAAAAATCAACAAGTCTTCTCTTTTTCCCTCTTTCTTCTACGTTCATATCGTAATACGCGCCAATTTGTTTCCATTTCGTCGTATCAATCGCCCCCATTTTATTTTAGAGAAACTTATATATAAAAATAAATGTAGTATTTATTATATGTTTCCATAAACATATAGTCAATTGCCGTAATTATCTATTTTACAATACAAAATCAAAAGATAGAGGTTTTGGAGATTTTCAAAATAAATACAGATTACAACAATAAGAAGAATAATCTTTTCCCCCAGGAGGGGATAAGGAGGGATAATCTCTTAAAACCCCTTTCTTCGCCTGTTACCCCTTATCTTTTACACATACAAACAGGGTTATAAGGCAATAGTTGTTTTGAAATTGTAGATTTGAGGGAGGGTCACAATGGATTTTCAAAAGGAAATGGATAGAGCAATGAGTGCAATAACTAAAAATGTGAATAAAGCTCAAAAGGATATTCAAAAAGAAATTAACAAGTCAACAAAGCGATTTCAAGTAGGGTTATTTAAAGAGATTGAAAGAAAACGATTAAACACTAATCAAACAAAGAAGCTAAAAGAAATAATTGGGTTTAAGTGTGAATCATGTGGAAAAAAAATGCAAAAATCCCACTATTTGGAACATCATCATATAAAGCCGATGAAGGAAAAAGGTAAAACTACTATGGGTAACATCATCATTCTGTGCCTTAATTGCCATGCAGATGTGACTTATGATCCTAAAAAAAATAAGAAGTCATATAGACCAGAATTGAGAAAAAAAGTTAAAAAAAGAAACGAGAGAATATCTACAAACAAAAAGAATCTAGAAAAAATTAAATCAATTTACACTAAAAAGAAAAAAACGTCTACATCTAGCATTATCGATCAGTACTTATTTGGATAATAGGGGTTCGAACCCTCGATGTAGTGGTGATATCACCGGAATATCTCGGTATCTCCCTAACCTACTACTGGAAGTAGATAGGATAATAGTTATCAACCGTGGATTTATACAGTTAATGAGGTCTAGAGGTATAATGAAAACCCATTATGCACCCAACAATCCACTCTAGGCCTCACACATAAAATTTCACTATGTAAACTGTTAACACGATTTATGGGGTGAGAAAAAGCACGAAAATAGACTAAAATACATTATTAATGTAAAGACGTGTGTGGTCTAATTTTCATTAAAACAAATGACAGCAAAAATATGGTTACGATGGGTACGACTCCACCTAATGTAATAATCCACCATGGGTATCCCATGTATGGATTTATGATGTTGTTCACCAGGGCAACAGCAAGTAATATGCACAGTACAAAAGGTATGACGAATTTAATAAGAATATCCCACCATTTACCGATCAAAATATCGGATGTTTTATTTGCATGTTCTCGTAACTTGTGAATTTTATACATCCATCCTAAGATCAGGCATTCTACTAAACCAATTACCACTAGGCCAAAGTTTGCTATAAAATGATCTACTATTTCTAGCCAGTAGAGTCCACCTCCAGTTGCAAAGATCAAGCTCGCGAAAAAACCAAATGTGCAAATTATGCCTGTAGCTTTCGCTTTTGATATTTTCCATTTGTCATGTATCCCGGAGGTTACAGGCTCTATCATGGAGAAAGCAGAATCTATTCCAAATGTGAGTAGAGCAACGTAGAATATCATACCGAAGAATGACGCTGCAAATGGTAATAGGGATATGGCTGTAGGATATGTTATAAAAGTAAGGTTAGGGCCACCTATGCCTAATTCTGTTATGCCCACGCCTTGGGAAACTGCTAGGTATCCAACTACACTAAAAACAGTAAACCCCGCTAGAAACGAGGTACCCGCATCAGCTAGAGAGACAATAAAAGCATTGTTGGTTATATCAGATTTTTTATGGAGAAAACTGGCATATGTTATCATTATTCCCTGAGCAAGACCCAAAGAGAAAAACACTTGTGCATATGCGGCAAGCCAGACATTAACGTCTAGTAAGCGTGAAAAATTGGGTGTTAAATAATAGCTTATACCTTCTATTGCACCGGGAAGTGTCAACCCTCTGATGGTGAGTATTATTAATAGAATGGTAGGAATGGGTACTGTTAGGGCAACTACCTTGCCTATACGTTTAACTCCCTTGTAGAGAATAATAAACACACAGACCCATACGGCAAGGAGGCCAAGTAAAATCGGAACCCTTAATCCTCCGATGACTGCGGGACTGCTAGTGATGCCTAGAAAACTTTTCAAGAAGAACTGCTCAGCATTAATTCCCCATCGCAGGTCAATAGAATATATCATGTAGGAGAAGCACCATGCCATCACAACAACGTAGTATGCTGCCAATATGAACGGCATAAGAACCGTCCACCATCCAACCCATTCCCATTTTTTACCAATCTTCTTGAATGCTCTTGGTGGGGAACTTCTTGCCCAATGACCAACAGAAAACTCAAGAATCATCATAGGGATTCCTGCAGTAAAAAGTGCGACGAAGTATGGTATGAGAAAGGCACCCCCACCATTTTCATAACAAACATATGGAAATCTCCAGACATTTCCTAGCCCTACAGCAGATCCAACTGCTGCCATGATGAAGGCAAAACGCGATTCCCAATGTTCATTTTTAGTGATGATGTTCACCCCTGGTCAACATTAATCAATCGTAATATTATAGATGTATCAAAATTAATATAGTTGTTATAAATCTATCTATCATTTCAAAAACCTAAACTTTTATTATCACTAAATTGTTCATGCTTTTCTTACGCAGGGGTAGCCAAGCCAGGTCAACGGCGATAGACTCAAGATTTATTCCTGTAGAGGTTCGAGCGTTCGAATCGCTCCCCCTGCATTTTTTATCTTCCAAAAAAACTTGGGCGGAAAATCTACCTAAGAAGTTTTTATTGCTTTCCCCTTTCCAATAACATGAAGTTTTTTAGCGTTTAAATCGAGTAATAAAAATGTGTCATCGTTTGTGTAAACTATTTGTTTTTCTAATTCTAATGTTATTGTGTTTTCTTTCATATCTGCAATTTTTGCTGGTACGGTTTGCATACCTGCGGTAACATGGAGTAACCCTTCTTTTAATTCGCCCGGGTAAAACTTATTCTTTTCAAAAGAAAGGGTTAATTTTGCAGATACTTCACAATCTTCAGGAGCACATATGAAAAACCCGCGTTTCATCTCTTCAGCCGCAGCTCCCTTTATAGCAAGACCAACTCTTGATCCTGTTTCTGCTTCGTCAAAATTTTTGTCTTGCATTTGAATTGAACGTACAATTACTTCTTTATTTGTAGGCATTAATGAAAGTTTGTCATGTTTTTTTAGAGTTCCCTTTTTTACAAATCCAAGGAGTACTTCTCCAACCCCTTTGACACTAAATGCCTGATCTATTACGGCCACGGGAGATGTATCTATAACTCTTTTAGGATCTACCTTTTGTAGTAATTCAAATATTTTGGTGATATCTCTTTCAATAATTACAAATGATTTGAGTGATGTATCCTTGATTATTTTTTCTATTTGACTCGTATCAGCATAAGGTAGTGATAATATAATTCCTTTAGAAATACCAAATGAGTCAATCATAATTACAGTTTCACCTACCTCGTGAGTGAGTTCTGTAAATGAAATTATAGCAAAATCTATACAGGACATTATCTGACTTTTTGCAGATAATTTTCCCTCTACCGGTTGCATGAATGTAAAAATACAGTCATCTGTTTTTCTGTTGAACATAATAATATCTGTTTCAGATCCTTTTTTCCCAAGATCTTTACCAAGTTCCCCGTCGTGGAATATTCCAACTGTAAGATTTTTCATTAAGGGGGCATAGTCAAATTATAAATAAATCTATTTGTCCGTCTACCAAATAATTAATGTAACAAGATGCAATATTGACTTATTGTGGAATACGAATTAATAATTGTTAGGTATGGTGAAATAGCGTTAAAAGGCAAGACGACACGCAGACATTTTGAAAACTGCCTGGTAAGCAACATAAAAAAAGCATTGGATGCAAAGCAGATTATATACAATATAGGGAGAGAATGGGGAAGAATCTACATCCATACAAATCAGATAAACAAAAGTGTAGATGTTTTACAAAAGATTTTTGGGATAGTTTCTATGAGCCCCGCAGTACAAACACAAAGCAATATGGATTCTATGTCCAATCTTGCTGTCAGCATTTCAAAAGATGCATTAACTGAAGAAAAAACCTTTGCGATTAGGGTAACAAGGGCTGGGAATCACAAATATACAAGTCAGGATGTCGCAGTAGAACTTGGCAATGATCTCGTTAAAGCGACAAAAGCAAGTGTGGATCTAACAAAACCTGATTTTAAATTATTTATCGAAGTAAGAGATGAACGCGCTTATCTTTTCACAGAAAAAATACGCGGGACTGGTGGCCTGCCTCTAGGTACTCAAGGAAAACTCCTAGCATTAATTGATGGTTCAGACTCCATTTTGGCGGCATGGTATCTTATGCGTAGGGGATGTACAATAATTTTTGTAAATATTAATAAGCCTATCACAGACATTTTAAATTCATTTATAACCAATTGGTATGCAGAATCAGATGTAATTGTGATTGATCCAAAACAGTTGTCTCTCTATGAAAATTTAAACAAAATAGCGTCTGAAAGAAATTGTGATGCTGTTGTAACAGGTCATACCATTTGTGAAGATTCTCAAAATGAATTATCTGATATTAAACTCATGAAAAAACACATTAATCTTCCGATTTTACATCCATTAATTGCTATGGAAAAAGAGGATATAAATAAAAAATGTAGGGGGCTAGGAATACCAACATGAATATAGTTATCCTTGGAGCAGGGGCGATAGGCTCTTTGTTTGGGGCATTACTATCAAAACATCACAATGTTCTTCTTTTAGGTAAAAAACCTCATGTTAGCGCCATCCAATCAACTGGATTGCATATCCAAGGAGAAACAGTGTTTCATGAGAAAATATCTGCAACAGATACAGTCAAAGATGTATCCTTTGATGTAGATCTTTTACTGCTAACAGTAAAATCGTATGACACCATTAAAGCAATAAAGCAAGCTAAACCAATCATATCAAAAAACACAATAGTTCTTACGTTTCAAAATGGGTTGGATAACATTGAAAAACTCCAGTCGGTTATTTCCAAAAATCAGATTCTTGCAGGAATTACAACCCATGGCGCGGTTTTTAAGAGTCCCGGCGTTGTCCATCATACAGGAATTGGGCGGACAATCATTGGTGAACTCGACGGAACAGAAACAAAACGTCTAAAAAATATTGTTGAACTTTTCGATGAGGCTAACATCCCAGTAAAGACAAGTCACGATATCCTTAAAGATATCTGGCAAAAAGCAATTATAAACTCATCAATTAATCCTCTTACTGCGATTTTTCAATGTAAAAATGGTTATCTTATGGAAAACCCCATTCTTTTCCATCTGGTTTCTTGTCTTTGCGAAGAATCAACAAACGTTGCAAAAAGTATGGGATATACATTTACAACAAAGTATCTGTTTGAACAAACAATTCAGGTTATTAATGAAACTTTTAACAATAATTCATCAATGTTACAAAGCGTTGAAAGAAAATCCCAAACAGAAATTGATTCAATTAATGGAAAAATTGTGACATTTGGACGAAAAAATAATATTTCAATATTATTAAATGAATCAGTATGTTTTATTATTAAACAATTGTATCAATAAACACATTTTTCTTGGTTTTTTGAATTTCAACCGACATTTTTATATAAAAAGTAAAGTATAATATATAGCATAAATTAAAAAATTGGGGACGTTATATTAATGACAATAATGCAGAAGAAAAATAATTTTATGGTGGGAGCTGCCATTCTTATTGCTCTTATTATTGTTTTATCTGGAGTTTATTATGGTGCGGTATATTTTGGTGAAAAACCAAAAAGTCAAAAAGAGACAGAAGAACCACCAATTATTGACGATCAAATAAGTCCAGGGGGAAATCAAGCTCTTCTTGTAGAAATAAATAGAATTCGCCATCGAGGAATTATCGATGCGATGCTCGGTTCTGGATTTAGGTTGCAAGATCCTCCATCATTTTATTACACATGCACACGTGATGGAAACACCTTCGTTAGTAAAGACGTGTCCGCTGCAGGTGGAGCATCAAGTGAACAGTTATTTAGTACATGGGACACCATGTTTCAAGAAAATAGATTGCAGGAAGATATTGAAGAAGAACAGGAAACCGTTGATGTGTCACTTAGCATTATTGAACGAGAGCCATCTGGACTTTTAGGCCGAAAATATAAGGATGTTGAAAAAGAAAAAATCGACGTAACCTATGATTTTCGAACAGGACGATGGACTGGAGATGATTACTTCTTAGACGAGAGTGGCTATGGTCACTATGTGGGAGAAACGTTCGAAGTATGGTTTAACATCTATCAAACAGATGTTGATGGAGATAAGATCCCTTATTGGACCGAAGTGAATGTTCTTCATACCAATCCTTTGATTGATGATAGTAATTTAGATCCCGATGGAGATAAAATCCCGACTTATTGGGAGTGGTACTGGGGTTATGATCCAAATACTTGGGATGATCATGAAAACCTTGATCCCGATATTGATGGCATTCAAAATATCGAAGAATATCAAATGAGCAAATATTTTGCGGATCCATACAAACAAGACATCTATATGGAAGTTGATGGGATGGAAAAAGGTGGTCTTTTTGACCCTGCGCATGTCTTTTATGAAGAATCTGGGCAGATCATGATTGAGCGATTTGCACAACATGGAATTAATTTATACATAGACAATGGTTGGCCAGGTGGGCCATCAAATGGCGGTGGCGAACTCCTCAGCCATTATGATACTATTTCACAAGATTCTGGAGTAATGTTACAGTTCTATAGACATAATTTTGCTGATGAACGAAAAGGAATCTTTCGATACATGATTGTAGGGCATAATGCCGGTTTTTGTATCCCCTCCGAACTAAATCGATATGATACTATTGTTATTGATAGTAGTCTCAAAAAAGTATATATAAAAAGACTTGCGTTTACTCCAAGAACCCAGCGTATTGTTCTTGCTGCTGGAGCATTACACGAACTCGGGCACTCGTTGGGCATTGCCCCGTGGACATTTCAGGGAAATGACAACATTTCATTTGCATATGGCCGGCAAGAAAAACAAAAGTTTCTTGATACCTGGGCAGACTATTACAGTGTCATGAATTACTATTATATATGGGATAAAAAACTTGCTGATTATTCGGATGGAAGTAACGGGCCACCATATGATCAAAATGATTGGGAAAATTTCTATCTTCCAACCTTTGAAATTGATTCGAATGCTGTTGAAGATCCTATTATCGAGCTACCAGGAACAGATCGATTAATCAATGAAACTTCTGAACCTCTTTGGGATAGCTGGTATATTGAAGAAAACCTTACACAGTCTAACCAAGTGAAATTTTCAACAAAGTGTTATGTTGAAAATGTTGATGCAGAATTCAGAGTATATGTTCCTGATAACTATGATGTAAACGAAAAAAATGGAACATATGTAAAAATCTATGCTAAACCTGATGTAGGCACATCGTATTCTCAGTGGTCTTTGATCGCTGAAGGAACACTTGATGAGACAGGCGAAATCATAGTTTATTCTATTGATGAAATGATTGAAGAGCTTTGGCAATATATCAACTAAAGCTTTTTTTTCTAATTTTTTTTCATTTAACGACTAATGGATAAAATTTTCGCAGTAACAATGAGATGTGGTTGCAGTACATACAAAAAGAAACATTGCTGCGGTAGGTATTTTTGAAGATTTTTGTGATGCGAAGCATCCCTGAACCAGGATTAGATCTTCTCAGAAAACATCATGACATAGAAGTAAATCCTCATGATAGAGTTCTTGCCAAAGAAGAAATTATTAAAGGATTAAAAGGAAAAGACGGCCTTCTTTGCCTTCTAACCGATCCAATAGATGCAGATGTTGTAAATTCAGAGCCGAAACTCAAGATGGTATCTAGTTATGCCGTTGGTTATAATAACATAGATGTCAAGGCTGCATCTTGTTCATATTCTGCCATTTTTAAATTCTAAAAAAATCCGCCTCTCGCACCATAGGTTCAGAGCCTTAAAATATATAAAATCCTCAAAACAATCGTTAAAAAAATTAGTTGAAATTAGCCGAACATATGAAACTGAAACATAAATAACTAAAATGATGACTTATTTGCTAATATCTATGATATAAAAACAATAATTGTTTTCTTTTGATTATGAAAAATTTATATTTTTAAAATTAAATGATAGATTTATATAAATCTTAAATTATACCGCTTAATGACGGGGAGGTTAAGTTGAACATGGATATGAAAAATAGAAGAAGAACGATTGTTGTAGTTGCAATTCTAATAGCAATCTGTCTGGTTATCTCTGGTATTTTTGTTTATTTTGAATACTTTAGTAAGGAAAAAGAATTTATCGAAGAGGAATTTGTGGAGACTGTGTTAGATGATCGCATAAGTCCTCTTGAAAGTCAGGGATTAACAGTCACGATAGATAGAATTCGCTATAGGGGGCTTCTAGAAAAGCTGATAAAACCAGGCATACATGGAACTTGGAGAAATAAACCCAGTTTCTATTTTATAGTCAATATTGACAGTCTAGAATACATCAGCAAAGATGTCGAAGCATTAGGTTCAGCTAGCGAAACCTTTTTTGAAGTCTGGGATACAATAACGATGGAAAACAGAGTTGTTGAAGATATCCAAGAAGAACAAGAACACTCAGATGTGACTATCAGAATCGTAGAAAGAGTGCCGAAAGGTCTTCTAGGTTTACAGTCCGAATATGTTGAAAAAGAAAAGATACATATCACCTACGACTATCGTACTGGGCGATGGACTGGTGATGACTTCCTTAAGGACTATGATGGCTATGGTCACTATATTGGTGACGATTTTGAAATATGGTTTGGCCTTTTCCCAAATGACCGTGATTATGATGGTATACCATACTGGACGGAGGTAAATGTTCTCCATACAAACCCACAAATAGATGATTCCAAATTAGATCCAGATGAAGATGGTTGTTCTACTAGTTGGGAATGGAAGTGGGGCTACGATCCGTTCACTTGGGATGACCATGTGAATTTAGATCCAGATATCGATGGTATAGAAAATATTGAGGAATATAAAATGGCAAAGTGGTTTGCCGACCCCTTCCACCAGGATATTTACATAGAGGTTGATGGGATGGAGAAAGGAGGATTTCTTGATCCACCACACATAATGTGGGAGGAATCGAAGCAGGGTCTTATAGAGCGGTTTTGTCAACATAATATCAATATGTACTTAGATGATGGATGGCCAGATACGCCTAAAAATGGTGGTGGCGAGATTCTACCACATTATGATACTGTTTCACAGTGTTCTGGCATGACTCTCCAATTCTACCGGCATCACTTCCCTGACGAAAGAAAAGGAATTTTTAGATATCTGTTTATAGCTCACGGTGGAGGTTTCAGCATTCCACAAATATATAACAATGTAGATGTGTCTTGTATCGGTTTTAGTCCAGTGCAAACCCTTAAACCAATTAAAACTCCATGGTGCTTCCCTACACAACGTGCTTGTCGTGTACATCTTGGTGCGATGTGTATGCACGAACTCGGTCACACACTTGGAATAATGCCCTATACTTTCAAAGGAAACGATAACCCGGATTCATTCAACATTCCATTGACTAAGAGCTGGAGGGAATATCGCGATACCTGGGGTCAGTATTACAGCGTCATGAATTATTACTGGGTTTGCTGTAACGATCATAGAAAAACCCTTTTTGATTACTCTGATGGGAGTAACGGGCCACCTTATGATCAAAAAGACTGGGAAAGTCTTTATCTGCCAACCTTCCAGACGAATGTTCTATTTATCGAGCAGTCAGGTGTTCCGGATCCCTGGACTTATGACATGATTGCAAAGATTGATTATGGGCTTGGTGCGGTCGGCAGGTTGGAGTATGGACTTGATGACTGGAATTATAGCGCAGAATTAACAAAAGAATATCTTGACAAATTTTATGAAGGATCGCCGATAAGTCCCGTCAAATGTGACTTACGTATATATATAAAAAATGAAAATCAAGGTGATGAAAAGATTCTTAGAATATATGCCCAGCCACAAGTTGAGCCCACCTTTGCTGAATACGTTCTTATTAGGGAGGGTTATATTGATCCTGAAGGTAACATACAGTTTTATTCAATGCAAGACATAGTTGACGATGTGATATCAAAAATCGCCCAATGATTTACTTCTTAAAATATAAGAAAAATCGCTTAAAAAATCAGAAAAATTAGTTGCAAATAAATCAAGATAATTAAATGAGCTGCTCAATACTTTTACCTGTGCTTTTTCGTGACAATCAAAGAGAAATAATAAAAATTAACATCTTTCTAGAAATATCTTTATAAACTTTTTATTATTGATGGATGTAGTTGGAGGGCTTTATGAAAATATTTGTAACAAGAAAAATTCCAGAACCGGGACTTGAAATTCTTAGAAAGGAGTTTGAGGTGAAAGTTAACATCTACGATCGAGTTCTTACTAAAGAAGAAATAATCCAAGGATTAAAAGGAAAAGACGGACTTCTTTGCCTTCTAACCGATCCAATAGATGCAGATGTTATAAATTCAGAGCCGAAACTCAAGATGATATCTAGTTATGCCGTTGGTTATAATAACATAGATGTCAAGGCTGCAACAAAAAGGGAGATACCTGTGAGTAACACACCTGGTGTTCTAACTGATGCTACTTCTGATATGGCATGGGCTCTTTTGTTTTCTGTTGCACGTCGAATAGTTGAAGCTGATACATTTACAAGAGCGGGGAAGTTCAAAGGATGGGATCCTATGCTTATGCATGGTCAAGATGTCACTAATAAAACACTAGGTGTGGTTGGTGCAGGTAGAATCGGTACAGCATTTGCTCTAAAAAGTAAAGGGTTCAACATGAATGTTTTATACGTTGATGAAAAGAAAAACGAAACACTTGAAAAAGAGATAAACGCAAAAAAAGTAACATTTGATGAGATACTTAAAAAATCTGATTTTTTATCTCTGCATGTCCCACTCATACCATCCACGCATCATCTGATTGGCGAAAAAGAACTCAAAATGATGAAGAAAAATGCAGTTCTTATTAATACATCCCGTGGCCCAGTTATAGATGAAAAGATACTAGTAAAAGCATTAGAAGAAAAACAGATATTTGGGGCAGGACTTGATGTATATGAACATGAGCCCAAAATAACGGAGGAACTAAAAAAACTAGACAATGTAGTCCTTCAGCCGCACTCCGCATCTGCAACAATTGAATCTAGAACGAAAATGGCAATTATGGCAGCAGAAAATATGGTGGCAGGTTTAAAAGGAAAAATTCCAAACAATTGTGTGAATAAGGAAGTATTCAAGGAGAGATAAAAAAGTTATAATGTAAACGTCCAGATCTCTGGTTCCTCTGGCAAATCTTCTTTTTCAATATCTATCTCGTTCCCAACCTTAAGGATTTCGTACTTGCTTTCTTCTAAAAAAGGCTCTATTCCCGTAATGGGTAGTGATAGACCTCCAATCTTATAATGCATTGGAACAGCTATCCTTGGTTTCACTTTTTTTATAATTCTCCACGCCTGCTTTGCATCAAGGGTAAATGTTCCACCTATTGGGATAAATAATATGTCAACGTCACCTATCTTTTGAACAGTATCCTCGTCAAGATCATGCCCTAGATCTCCCATGTGACAAAATGTGATATCCTCCATGGTGAATTTATATATTATATTACTACCTCGCTTCTCGCCACGACATTCGTCGTGAAAGGATTCAATACCTTTTATTTCGACATTTGAAATATTTCTTTTACGGGTGTCTGTTATTACCTTGGACCCTTCTTTTTCCACGGATTTTACACTATTGTGATCATAATGGTCGTGTGATACTAAGATGATATCTCCAGTTACATTTGGTGCATGTATGCCTATTGATTTTCCATCGTGGGGATCGGTTACCAGCGCTACCTCATTTGTAATTTCAAAGCATGAGTGACCGTGCCATCGTATTTGAAGCAAATTTACCTCCTCTCAAAACCATGTGAATATTGCGTAATGATTATAAATAAATTATGGGCGCAACCTTCCAAATCTAATATAATCTATATTATTTTCTTCGACCCTCGCAAACATAATTTCCTTGTTCACAGAATGTGCAAGTCGTACCGCTCTGCTTATTTCTGCCCACATTCTCTTGAAATTTTTGTCAACTGCATGTATGAGATATTCAGCATGTGTTTCATCTGGTCTTTTTGTGTATGCACGAAAATGAGCGCCGAATTTAAATCCTGTTTTTACAATCAGTCCACGTTTTTTCAAATCATCAAAGACAGTAATTCTTAAATCAATATCCGGCTGGGATTTTTGTATAAATTCTTTGAATTTTTTTACAGAATTTTTTCTACCTGTAACAACATTTTCTATGTCAATTACATTTTTTTCCATTAAGTATAGTGCCTCTACCATTGACAATTGAAGGCCATTTCCAAAAGGCTTACCAAAAAACTCCTTTTCTAGCAAATTTTCTCCTAATTTTTTGTCAAAAATTACAACTCTATTTTCAAGTAGGGTGCCAGTTGTTTTTGAAAAGTTATGTCCATGAACCTTTCCTTTAATATCCAATTTAGAAACATCATAATATGTCAGGTCTCCCTCTTCATCAACAATAGCAAACCACAGTTCCCCACTTTGTTTAACCGCAGATTCAATTAGATACTTTATTTTATTAATGTCTATAATATCTCTTTCAGAAAATGCCGATATGAGACATAATTTTTCTTTCTCTCCTTCTCCATTTTCCCTTTTGTATACGTAAAGATCATCGTCCTTGTTTTCCTCGCTGAGTTTCACAAAAAGACCTCTTTTTCTAAGATCTCTAAATATCAGGTATTTTATCTCAAAATGGGGGATGTGCTCTGCGGCTTTTTTTACAAGAGTTTGAAAATCTATTTCTTCCCTATCTTGAAATATTCTGATTTTTTCTTCTCCTAGTAAAAAAACACCTTCGAGTAGATTCAATGATAACTTGTTGCCAGTGGTAGTTTTACCAAGATTGCTCTTGTTATAAAGTCGACCTACGTCTTTTGATTTTTTGACGATTATTTTATTGTTTACAAGTTCTCCGAATATCTGCATTGTAAAAACATGTAATTGTAACGGTTATTTGGTTTTTTTGTAATAATCCTTTATACTTCTAGGTATCTGATCCTCGGAAAAATATTCGTCATTTGTCTTTTTGATGTAATGGTCATTCATACTTATTGAAACCAACTTTTTATAAGATTTCTCCTTTCGTCCTCTGTACGCTGATGGTAAAAGACCAATTGCTACACCAACACATAAGCCACCCAAACCACCGATTACAGCAAATAAGATTAGATATTCTTTGTATCTGAAAATCCCCAGATCCCAGGGAGATATATTGATTTCAGGGATTCCTATGTATCGTGATGATTGTCCACCATAAGTACCAGTGAAGCTCAATACTCCTGGTATTAACCCACTATACTTGTAATAAAACATTGCAGCATCTGTCGATGACTCATTTACTAGGCTTTGAGCATATTCATAGTAACTAACTGCAAGTATGGGTTCTATGCCACGGATTCTACTTTTGCTTATACTAGAACTAGCACTCTCTTGATATCTGTCAATTTTATCTTCTGTAATGCCATCAGCAAGTTCCAAGGCAAGATTTGCTTTTGCCAATGCTTCCAACGCTTCAAACAGAGCGGCGGCAGGATACCCCTTCTCTTTGTCATCTCTTGCTGTTTCTAATATGTTTTCTGCATCAGTAAGATAACTAGAGCTCTTCCCCATCTCCTCAAGAATAACATCTGAATAAACGATGGCTTGCTGGGCATCTTCAATATATCCTTCTGCAAGATTCTCAAGTTCTCCCTCATCGATTTTCCCAGAGTCATTGAAATAGGATGAAATTCCTATCCACCATTCTATGCTATTGCTTCTTTGATTTGCGTAGGCAATGTCATATAATGTTGTCAAAAAGTCGCCATTTTGGTAACTAGAATGGGCGTCAGATAGATGCAATTCCGCATCAGATGCACGTTTTTGAGCTGCACCTACACATTGAAGTGATATCGTCCCATTTATTTCTACATTCTTTACTAGATTGCTTTTATTTATGTTTAATTCTTCCGCCTCGTTTAGAAGAGAGCCAATATAGCCTTCTTTATCTTCGGCATTGAAATACTCGCAAGAGTATATTACAAAATGCGAATTAATAAGTGATTGGAAAGATTTGCTTGTACTTGTATAGTATAATTCTTGATCAAACCAATCTTCGGATTCCATTAGTGCTTCCTCTGCGTTGTTTAAAAAATCGGTGATTTGGTTCTTATAATAGTACGGATATCGATTTGGTATTTCTGTATTATCAAAAGATTCGCTTGCATTTTCATACGACTCTCTTGAATCATTCAATAAACTTGTTGCGAGGGGCTTCATGGAGTCAATGTAATCCTCAGTTGTTATACTAGCGTTAGATTCAATTAATGGAAAATTCCAACCAGTAAAATACAAAAGAGCATCATTTATATCCTCTGCTTCGATGACTTCGATACCATAGTTCTCAAGTGCATAATCTGAGACATTTCGCAAAACCTGTCGAGTGGTAATTTGCGTCCAGCCGTTCTCAGATATTGTTTCTGTTATTGTTTCAGCATATTCGCCCTGACCTTTTGGGATCAAAAAACGTGTTGCTCCAACATAATAAGCGGCATCAACTTTTTGCAGTATCCCGCCGACTGGGCCAATGCTTCCATCTGGATTTATCATGCCAGTCATCATCGTTTTGTTATCCATTGTCCAATTTTGTAAAAGTGATGTTACTGCAGTTGTCATAATTGCTCCTGCAGAGGGACCACCTATGATAGGGGCAGAAGTTCGTATTACAAAGAAGAAATCGCGTTCGGATGGATTAATTTCGCACCTATCGTCGTTTTTAACGAGGGCACTTGCGACCTTTACTGCGAGACGTGCGGAACCTTGCATGTCTATTTGCGTTAGGGGTAAGGTATCTACGAATACTCTGCCGCTGCCGTTGTTCTGGATGGTAACTGTTATGGTGGAAGTAACACCAATGTATCCGTCATCTGTATGTGCTACTGCAGGTGCATAAACTGTGTCATTACGGTATTCGATAGATACAGTTGCTTCATTTATTTCACCCAGTGATATGGCAAATGAAAACTGAGAAAAAGAGGAACATATGATTAACAAACCTAATACTGACATTAAAAATTTACTTAGCATAACTTTTTTCCCCTTACAATCTGGCTTTAATATAGGATCACATACTAAAAACTTGCTAATAATTGCCAGAAATATGGCTGATTTTTATGGATTATATTTTTAACATTTTACCGATTTTTTTTTATCTTTTATCCCTATGTCACCACCATGATACCCCGATATTCTTAAGTAGAGTGATAAGATACCATTTCTCGTTTAAGGTCGTTTATGATAACGATCTAGATAAGGATTTGTTGGAACATGGAGGTAATATAAATGGTTCAGCTACATGAAATGATATTGAGAGATGCACACCAATCTATGTTAGCTACGAGAATGAGAACAGAAGACATGGTACCTATTGCAGAGAAGTTAGATCAGGTAGGATTCTTTTCTATGGAAGTATGGGGTGGCGCAACATTTGATGTGGCAATCAGATATCTTAATCAGGATCCATGGGAGAGGATACGAGAACTTAAGAAGGCTATGCCGAACACGTCTATGCAAATGTTAGAACGTGCAATGAATATTGTTGCATATTGGAATTTCCCTGATGATGTTGTTAAAAAATTTGTTTATCTTGCAAAGAAAAATGGGGTTGATTACTTCAGAATTTTTGACGCATTAAACGATCTCCGAAATATGAAAACACCAATGAAAGCAGTTAAAGAAAATGGTGGTCATGTTCAAGCATGTTTGAGTTACACTATTTCTCCCGTTCACACAGTGGATTATTTCGTAAACAAATTTAAAGAACTTGAAAAAATGGGTGCAGATTCGCTCTGTATTAAAGACATGGCTGGAATGATTTCTCCACAGCGCGCTTATGATATCATTAAAGGAGTGAAAGATGCAGGAATTAAACTCCCAATGGATCTTCATTCTCACTGCACCAGTGGTATGACTGGTATGGCTTATCAACGAGCTGTTGAGGCAGGAGTAGATATTTTAGATACTGCCATGTCTCCTATATCTGGTGGCACTGCACAACCCGCAACGGAAAGTGTTGTTGCGGCTTTGCAAGGAACAAAATGGGATACTGGTTATGATCTAAAACTTCTTATCAATATTAGAAAGTATTTCCTTAAAATTTGGGACAAATACCGACACTTGCACAGATTTAATGCACTTAAGGTTGATCCTAGTGTTACACTTCATCAAGTTCCTGGAGGAATGCTCTCAAATCTAATATTCCAACTAGAGGAACAAGGTGCTCATGACAAATATCGGGAAATTCTTGATGAGATTGAAAGGGTAAGAGATGAACTTGGGTATCCTCCACTTGTTACACCAACCAGTCAGGTTGTTGGTGTCCAGGCAGTGATGAATGTTCTTCATGGGCGCTATAAAGTTATCACAAAAGAAACAAAAGACTACTGTAAAGGAATGTATGGAAAACCTCCAGCACCAATTAAACCTGAAATTATGAAAAAGGTCCTTGGGCCAAAATGGAAAGATGAAGTTGTTGATTGTAGACCATCTGATTTGTTAAAACCTATGTGGGAGAAGAGAAAATCAGAACTCAAAGAACATGGAGTAAAAATGACGGATGAGAATATTATGATTTATACTCTCTATCCTCAGGTAGGTTTAAAATTCTTGAAGGGTGAAGCAGTGGCAGAGTTCACTTCTGATAAGTTACCTCTCCCAGCTGATCATGCGTTGATCCGTGGTATGGTAAAACAGTCATTCCCAGAGCTTGAACAAGTTTGGATTGAGACAGAATCCCCAGAAAACAGATCTGGTCCTGCTCAAATACCAACGGAGTTTGAAGTAGAAGTTGATGGTGAGCCTTTCGAAGTAAAAGTTAATCCTGTCGGCGGATTTCTTGTTGCAGGAGCCGGTGGTGCAGCGGCACAAGAGAAGCCAAAAGATGTAGAAGGTGGCGTTAAATCTAATATGCAGGGTACCATCCTTTCAGTTAAGGTCAAAAAAGGTGACAAGGTAAAGAACGGAGCTGTTATTGCAACAGTCGAAGCAATGAAGATGGAACAGGAGATTAAATCTGAGGTTTCTGGAGAGGTTAAAGATATATTTGTAAGTGAGGGAGACTCTGTAGCCAGCGGAGATCTTCTCATGCAGGTTCTATAAATTCATCTAACAGGTGAGAAATCATGCTAAATAAGGTATTGATTGCAAATCGTGGAGAAATAGCTATCCGCATCATGCGGGCATGCAAAGAGTTGGGGATAAGTACTGTAGCCGTTTTTTCTGATGCTGATAAAAATGCTCTCTTTGTGAGATACGCAGATGAAAAATATAACATTGGTCCAGGGCCAGCTAGTCAGAGTTATCTAAAGAAGGAAAAGATAATTGATGTTGCTTTGAAATCCAATGCTGAAGGTATTCACCCAGGTTATGGATTTATGGCTGAAAATGCAGAGTTTGCAGAGATGTGCCATAAAAACGGTATTGAATTTATCGGCCCTCCTGTTTCTGCTATGAAACTCATGTGTTCAAAAATTGATTCTAAACAGTCCATGATTGAAGCAGGAGTTCATGTTGTTCCTGGGGTGACTGAAGCAATATCTGATCACGAGAAAGCAAAAGATATTGCCCATGATGTTGGCTATCCTGTGATGCTTAAAGCCTCTGCTGGTGGCGGGGGAATTGGCATTCAGAAGGTTGATAATGAGAAACAGATGGAAAAGGCACTTGCATCTGTACGTCAGCTTGCAAAGAATTCATTTGGTGACGATGCTGTTTTTATTGAAAAATTCATTGATGACCCTCGCCATATAGAATACCAGATTATTGGAGACAAAAAAGGAAACATTATTCATTGTTATGAACGTGAATGTAGTGTACAGAGACGTAATCAAAAACTCATTGAGGAAACACCATCCTGTGCCCTAACACCTGAGTTACGTGAAGAAATCGGTGCGCAGGCAGTGCTTGCATCAAAGACGGCAGGATATTACAATGCCGGTACATGTGAATTTATGTTCAGAGATGGGAAATACTATTTCCTTGAGATGAATACGAGATTGCAGGTCGAACATCCAATCACTGAGGCGGTTACTGGTGTTGATCTTGCCCGTGAACAGTTGCGTGTTGCTTCAGGACTTGAACTTGAGTATGGCCAAGAAGACATACAGCCACGAGGTCATGCTATTGAATGTCGTATTAACGCTGAAGATCCGCTTAATGATTTTATGCCAGCACCTAGTAAGATCGTTCGATATGCTGAACCAAGTGGTCCAGGGATAAGAATAGATTCAGGCGTGTATCAGGGATTTACCATTCCTCCATTTTATGATTCTATGATTGCTAAAGTAATCACAGTTGCACAATCAAGAGAAGAGGCAATTGCTAAAATGGAAAGAGCATTGGGCGAGTTTATTATTGAAGGAGTAAAAACAACCATTCCTTTTCATCAGAAATTAATGAAAGATAAAGATTTCCGAGCTGGAAATTACACAACCAAGTTCATGGAAACATTCGAAATGTAAAATAAAAAGCCCACTGAAAAGTGGGCTTTTCTTTTGAATTATATTCTAATTACTCAACTATAACTTTCC
>JAUWOO010000132.1 GCA_030612095.1 Thermoplasmatota archaeon
TTAAACTTTTTTCCATTTGGTATGCCGCCACCGATATCATATATGATCTCTCGTAACGTCATTCCCATGGGCACCTCAACTAATCCAGTGTTATTGACATTTCCAACCAAGGAAAATATCTTGGTTCCCTTACTGTTCTCAGTACCCATATTTCTGAACCAGTCTGCCCCCTTGTTGATAATAAAAGGAACATTTGCCCATGTCTCCACATTATTCAGACACGTTGGTTTATCCCATAATCCTTTCTCTGAGGTATGGACGTATTTTGGTCTTGGTTCGCCAACTTTTCCTTCTATGGCTGACATCAGAGCACTAGATTCACCAGAAACAAAAGCTCCAGCACCCATATGAATCTTGATACTGAAATCAAACCCAGATCCAAGGATATTTTTACCAAGCAATCCATATTCCTCAGCCTGTTTTATCGCAAGTTCAGTGTTCTCCACAGCAAGAGGGTACTCCTGCCGTACATAGATATATCCTTCATGTGAACCAATTGCGTAGGCGCCAATGACGAGCCCTTCAATAACACTATGTGGATTTCCTTCCATCAGACTCCGATCCATATACGCCCCAGGATCTCCTTCATCGCAGTTAACAATAACATATTTAGGCTCACCCGGTGCATTACGAACACTTTCCCATTTTCCTCCTGCTGGAAAACCACCGCCACCTCTGCCACGGAGATTAGCTTTTTTTACCTCTTCGAGTACTTTTTCCGGTGTCATTTCAGAAAGTGCTTTTACCAACGCTTTGTAACCATCAAGAGCAATGTAATCATCAATGCTTTTTGATTCTATTTTCCGATTGTTTCCAAAAATAAGTCTCGTCTGATTTTTGTAAAATGGTATATCGGATTCATGAACAATTTTTTCATCGGTTTCTAGATCAGTGTATAGCAAACGATCGATTAATACCCCTGTTTTTATTGTATGGGAAACGATATCTGGCACATCTTCTACTTTTACTTGAAGATAACATATTTCCTCAGGATAGATAACAACGATAGGTCCCCGCTCACAGAACCCATGACAACCAGTTCTTTTAATCTCTACTTTATTCTCCAATTTTTGTTTTTTAAGTTCATTTTCAAAAGCGCTGACAACCTTTTCACTACTATATGCATGGCAACCTGTTCCAGAACATATGGAAATACACGACTTACTATGATCTCTCTTATCTAACAGCGTCTTTCTAAGTTTTTCTACATCGGATACGGATTGTAATTTTTTCATGTTCTCAACCTACCCAGACTAACCCCTTCTTATCTCATGCACTATATGTGGAACTTCTCTTTCAACACCGATTTGCTCTGTATCTTCCGTGCGGTATTTCGAAAGAATTTCTCCTACCTTTGAAGAATCAAGTTTTCCATAATGTGTATCGTCCACCATCATCACTGGCCCTAAAGCACAGCAACCAAGACAATTCACACCCTCAAGAGTAAAGTTAAGATCAGATGTTGTCTCTCCCGGTTCAATTCCTAAAAATTGCTCTGCTGCATCTAAAATCCTTGGTCCACCTCTAACATGACAAGCAGTTCCTAAACACACTCTAACAAGATGCTTCCCTTTAGGATCCAGACTGAATGCTTTATAAAACGTGGCGATATTAAGAATCTGAGACATCGGTACACCTAGTCTCTCTGAAACCCACATTAACGCAGGTTTGGGGAGCCAATGATTGTTAGCCTGGATTTTAAGAAGAATCTGAATTAGAGCACTTTTATCACCATTATATTCGTCTATAATTTTGTCAATATCTCGCAACTCTTGTACCATTTCCCTTACTGACTCTTCCCTATGTTTGATTCGTTTTAATTCCTGAAAATGATGCATTGCTTCTTTCTCAAGTTCCCTAAGTTCAACATTTAAAGGAGGGCGATCAAGACCCAATGAATAGTATTCGGAAAGAAGTTCTAATCCTCTCAATAAAATATCTGTCTTACTCAAATCAGATCTTTTTTCTAACTTAGATAAAGCTTCCTTCTGTACCTCGGTTAACCTTACGCCAACAAAATGTGACTTTACTTTTCCTTTTTTCATATGATACCTCTTGTGTTTAACGGTTTAACACCATTTTTTGTTGAAAAGTCATTTGTCCATTAAAAGGGTATGTGCGAACGGATAATCACCCATCATCATGTTTAGTATATCTTCACCGTATCGGTTACAAAAGATTATATAATGCAGGCATATCACAGAAAAAGGAGAACATGGAACGGCTAAGCATATCTTTAAATGGAAAATCTCTATCAATTATCAAAAAATATGTATCAAAATATAATACTTCACAAGCAGATATCATTCGCAGATCACTTAGTTGTTTAGAGACAGTAGAAGAGGTGACAGAAAAAACTTCTTTGGACAACGTTTTAACATATGTAGATTACTTGGCAAACAAGGAGCATCTGATAATAGATATTGCACACTGGAAATCAATATTCATTGAGATTGGAGATGGTTCTAAAAAATTCTGGGATGAAATCTACAAGATAGGGGACTCCCATAGAAAAGAATACTTTGATAAAGGCATCAGAGAAGTAAAACAAGTTTTGGAACATATTGAAAAAACAAACTGGTATAAGTTAAACATAGATTCCAAAAGCAGTTTTACACTTGTACTAGCATCCTTAGAATCTACAAAATTCATCAAAATCTTTTTTGAAGGATTCTTTAGCAAGTTCCCACAAAAGGTGGAAATAGAAGAAGAATATATGAAAATCAGGATTAGGGTTCACTAATCTGAATCCTAAAAAACCTTATTCTTCGGTTTTAGATAAGAAAAGTATAAATTACCAGAACCACTATTATGTATAATAGGGATAAAAAATGGAAATCCTTCCTTGTCCACAATGCGGGAGTAAAACATTTTGTCTAACGGCAACAGAAGATAAAACATCGGATGGTAACAAAGGATGGGCAGGGGTTTGCAAAGAGTGTGGTTATCGAAGTACCCCCACCATATTGGAGAAATATGAGGGTACATTTCAAGGATCGCAACCATCTAGTCCTGGATTTATAGGGCCCTGGGTGCTTAAAATACGTCTGGATACAGGTAAAGAAAAAATCTTAGAAGCGCTCTGGGAAGATGCGCAGGCGTGTGTACAATTCCTCCAGCTAAAAAGAGGAGATCGTGTCAAAGTCACAATCGGTGAAAAATTATGGCATGTTGAAAAACTTCATGAGAATGAAGAATGATTGTGTTTGTGTCAAGCAGTACTTTAGCTGAATCACATACAATTTAAACTGAGAAAACTTAACTCATAACTTGTGTTAATCATTAACAATAGCTTTTTAACTATCTAGTGACCATTCAATTTATTCAGCAGTTATGAGCAACCATTTCTTTCCATCAATCACTGCGATTCTAGGTTCATTAATAGTGGAATCATCTGTACATGTGCATATAGCCCCATCTTCAACACAGTATGCAGAATTATGTTCCCAATCTATGGTAACCACACAATTACACTTTTTACAATAAAATGTATGTGTCATTGGTTCAATATAACATCCATCGAGTAGTTTGTCCAAAAGCATATGTTTTTTGATTCTGTCTTTCCTGTCTATATCTTTCATTCTTCCTCGACCTGCAGCATAAAAGCAAGTATTCCTTTATAACTATTTTTCCCAAAGCAAATATGTTACGTATACACCTTTATCTCAACATGATATTGTCTGGTGATTAAAGCTCAAAATGGGATTTTTTTAATTCCCTTAACCTGTTCATTACAATCAAAAGATAATCTTAAGTATACGTTCCATATTGAACGACGTAAGGTTGAGAGTATGGATTTTGCATCAATTACAACGATATCTATATCGATATTTGCTATATGCAACCCTATTGGGCTTATTTCTTTCTTCGTTGCTTTAACAGAAGGTTACAAACAGGAGGAAAAATTAAAGGTTATCAAAAAGATTGTTTTAGTTGCAACTGTTACATTGGTAGTTTTTGGACTTATTGGGCAATATGTCTTTACGCTCTTTAGCATAACGATTCCAGCATTTCAAATTGCAGGAGGACTACTAATTTTCAAAATAGGTTTTGACATGATTCAAGGTGGACGTCCAAAGGCAAAACG
>JAUWOO010000030.1 GCA_030612095.1 Thermoplasmatota archaeon
GATTTTGACAGTAGTGGTCTTGGTATGCCTATAGCTAAGCGTATTGTTGAAAAGCACGGTGGACGTATTTGGGCTGAAAGTCAAGGTCTTGGAAAAGGTACAACCATGTTTTTTACAATTCCTTCATCTTCTAAAGACTAATAACATGGGTAAACAACGGTAAACATAATAAATATGCTATAAGATATGTAAAGTGAGGTGAGCTAAGGAGATGAGGAAAATCATGTTGGTAGACGATGAGGAAGACCAGTTATTTGGTATCAAAAAAGCCTTGGAAAAGAAATACGGCGATGAATATACAGTCATACCTGCCCATAATGGTGCAGAGTGTTTTGAATTACTGAAAAACAATGATATGCCTGATTTAATTCTTTTAGATATCATGATGCCAGAGATGAGCGGTTGGGAAGTCTTTGATAAATTAAAAGATAATCCATCATGGAAGGATATTCCTATTGTTTTCCTTACAGCTCGAACAGATAGGATCGCTGAAAACGCCGGAGAATTTCTAGGTGATGACTTTATCGAAAAACCTGTGAAAACTGAAGAGTTGAAGAACAGAATCGATAAGGTTTTGGAAAAGGAACAGTAGAGAATACTACATTTCAATGGAAATGGTTCGTATCGCTATTAAAATGCAGTTGTCGGTGGAATAAGAGCTGTTGAAACCAAGTTCCGATGAGGAAGGAAAATGCATCAAACATCTGTTAAAGAAGCATTCATTCAATGAAATATGACTTATCACCATCAACATATAAATTTGCTTGAAAAATATCTCGCACATTTATGATTGTCAACAGTTTATTTCTAAAGGAAGTTAATAGTATATCTCTCTACTCCAGTTGAGGTTGGATCGCGGTTAATCATTCTACGTAGTATTATATACTAGAAAAACCATTAGCTCTGCATCATTGTGAAGGATGGGATATTCATTGTGCATGCATGAGATTCAGATGGATTGTTTTAAGGTGGTTCATGAGAGTAATAAGTATTTTTTGACAAATAGGCGTGAGACTTATTTTGGGAGGTGCGACTAATGTCAGATAAAACTAAGAAAGACAACCAGTCGCAAGGGCAGTCGTTGCACCAGTATCAAAACGTCGTTCAAGAACTTGATCAGATGCTTCAGCAGAAACAATCTAATGCCCAGGAATCTAAGCAGTCATCGAAGAAATATGACAATAAACCTAAACCTCAAGACATGGTTAATAATTCTGCTACTGGCATAAAGGAATTCGATGAACTTCTTGATGGGGGATTTCCTAAGGGTGCAGTCGTTCTTTTAGCTGGTTCTTCAGGAAGTGGTAAAACCATATTTGCCTTCCAATGGCTTTTTGAAGGAATTAAGAACAAAGAGAATGCAGTTTACATAACTCTCACAGAACCGCTTTTCAAGATAGTAAAAAACCTTGAAAAAATGGATTTTTACGATCGAGATGCCATAGAACAGGAGAAATTAAAGATTGTTGATATGCGAGACAGCTATGCTGGGAAAGGATTTAATCCACGGGAGATCCTAGATTTCATAGAGGGGCAGGTCAAACAGACCAATGCAAAAAGACTATGCATTGATTCGATAACTGCTGTCGCCTATCATTATAATGATAAATCGCAGATTAGAACGTTTATCTTTGAACTTGGAAAAATCCTTGCCACACTTGGATGTACGACTATTCTTACAAGTGAAGTTGCCGATCCGGATAAATACTCTGTATATGAGGTTGAAGAATTTATTGCTGATGCCATTTTACGGTTGGATCAGATAAGAGTAAAGGATGACTTTCAACGAGTTATGCGCATTGTCAAAGTTAGAGGGAAAAGCTATAGGGCAGAAGCGATCCCTCTAAAAATCTCTGCAGATGGTATAGAAATTTTCCCAAAAATCCATTCTTCCCTAGAGTATCGTTCTACTGGAGAAAGAGTTACAACTGGCAACCATGTGCTAGATGATATGTTGATGGGCGGGGTTATTCAAGGATATACTACGCTTGTTGCAGGTTCAACGGGAACTGGAAAGACGCTGCTGGCCCTTCAGTTTATTATGGATGGCCTAAAGAAAGGAGAGCCATGCTTTTATGCTGGTTTTGAGGAAAGCAAGGAGCAGTTAACAAGAAATGCAAAGAGTTTTGGTTGGAATTTAGAAGAATATGAAAAGAAAGGACTCCTGACAATCCGAAGTGTATATCCTAGCGATAAACTTCTTGAAGAACATCTGAAAGACATTAAACAGGTTGTGGAAAACAACAACATCAAGAGATGCGTCATAGATTCTCTGTCTTCTATTTTACATTCTTTCGATGAAGATGTGTTTTCTGGCTTTGCTATAAGGCTTAACGGGTATTTGAAGGCACACGATGTGACTAGTTATTTTACGACAACAACAGGTGCATTAATCGGATCGGCAACACTTGCAGAAAACAATTTGTCAACTTTGACCGACAGTATTATCATGTTGCGATATGTTGAGATGCAGGGAAAACTCGAATCTGTAATTAATATCCTTAAAATGAGGGGGAGTGCACACTGTAAAGATCTGAGAAGGTATGAGATAACAAATAAAGGTGTTGTTATCGGTTCACCTCTGTCAGATTATGAAGGGATTATGACAGGTAGTAGCAAAAAGATCCATGAACTTGAAGAAGAAGGTGAGAAACTTAAGAAGATTATCAAAGAGAAGGAGGAAATGGAGGGGGCACTGCGAAATAGTGAAGAGCGTTTTAAAGACATTTCATATAGTATGGCAGATTGGGTTTGGGAAGTTGACAAAGGGGGAAGATACACTTTTTCGTCTGGACGTGTAAAGGAGATTCTTGGCTATGAACATGAGGAACTTATTGGAAAAACTCTGTTTGATTTTATGTCAGAAGACGAGGCAAAACGAGTTGGTGATATATTCAAGGAAATTACTTCTGAAAAGAAACCAATCGTTGATTTAGAAAACTGGCATCTGACTAAAAAAGGTGAAAAAATTTACCTTCTGACTAACGGTGTGCCAATGCTTAATGAGAACGGTGAACTCATAGGCTACCGTGGTGTTGATAAAGATATTACTGAGCGGAAAAAGATGGAGCATGCCCTGAGAATCAAGGAGAGTG
Source organism: Thermoplasmatota archaeon (assembly GCA_030612095.1). GTDB lineage: Archaea > Thermoplasmatota > E2 > DHVEG-1 > DHVEG-1 > JAUWWG01. The sequence continues at coordinate 3,096 of JAUWOO010000030.1, forward strand.
CCGTATCATCATCCATCAATGCTATAGCCTTTATTGATTTAGAAGGTAAGGTTACTTACGTGAATCCGTCATTTCTCGAAATGTGGAGATATGATTCGGAAAAAGAGGTTCTGGGAAAAACTGCAGTAACACTATGGCAGAAGAAAGGGCAATATATGGAAATAATGGACGCATCATTTGAGAAAGGTGGGTGGGTAGGAGAACTTGTTGCTGAGAGAAGCGATGGGTCATTGTTTGATGCTCAGTTGTCAGCAAATATAGTTAAAGATGAGGAGGATAATCCTATCTGCATGATGGTTTCATTTGTAGATATCACCAAGACCAAGAGGCTGGAAGAAGCATTAAGGACGACATAGCTTAGAAAAACTAATTGGAACAACCAACTTCACATAATTGGAAAAGAGAAAACAAAAATTGGAAGAGGTATAATGGTAGAAGAATTGGCAAACAAATCTCTTGAACGGGTAATACAAGAAGGCAATCAGGGGGCCATTATTATGATGGAACTTCCCGCAGATGCATATTTTGATGCAAATTCCGATACTATCAAACTATTGACGGATGAAGGGTTTGAGGGAATTTACATAAGCTTCCAGAGACCTTTTAAAAATATTTCTTCCTTTCTTGGAGAGAAGGGGATAGACGTTGACAAACTTTTATTCATAGATGCTGCCGCTTCGCTTTCTGGTGAACAACAGCATGAAGATATGCACTGCATACATATATCACAAGCAATAGACATCGATGAACTGGTTAAAGCGATATACACGTCTCTTCCAAAGTTAAAAAGCAAAAAAAGGTTTGTTTTTATTGATTCATTAACAACAATAACTCTTTACAAACCCTTATCAGAAACGATGAGGTTTTCAGAATTTTTGGTAAGAACAGTGCGAAAAGATGAGGCAGAGAATATTACACTTATCTTTAATGTTGCAAAGGATCTTGCTCAAAAAAAATTTATCCGAGATGTGGCCTTTCACGTGGACCAGGTAATAAGTGTGGAAAACCAATGAGTGATATAGAGATTACCCAGGAATTGAACAATCTGCCAGAAGGTTGGATTGTATTGCTTGAAACTTCTGTAGAAAAGATATTAGATACGTCATTATCCGCAATGAAATTTTTAATAGGTGAAAAAAACTACATTGGAATTGTATTGTCTGCAAGCAGACCTCACAAAAATTTAGTGAATCTCTATGAACAAAAAGGAATAGATACGAGAAGAATCCTCTTTCTCGATTGCATCTCAAAAAGCCAGAGTATGGATTTGGAGGAAGTAGGTAACGTTTTATATCTTGAATCGGCATCTGATTTAACAAATATATCACTTGCAATAAAGGGAAGCATGGAAAAAATTAAGGGAAACAGATTTGTTTTTGTTGATTCTATCACGTCTATGCTCATTCACAACAAGCCAGAAATTTTTGCACGATTCATTCATGGCATTTTAACTAGAATGAGGATCAATGGTGTTTCTGGTTTACTTATTTCATTGGAAAATGAGACAGATAAAGAAATACGGGCAGAAATTGCCCAATTATGCGACAGGATTGTGAAGATATAATGGATGGAGAGACTATCGCGGAAGAAACTAACCAAAGCATTGATTTTAACATTGGTAATATCACATCTTCAATCAAAAAAGATTTGGAAAATAGTGGTGCAGAAAGAGATGTGCCAGAGAATTCAACGGAGCGAAACCAAGAAGACAAGCGGTATGTGTTAACAGGCATCCCTGGATTTGATAAACTTTTCAAACGAGGGATACCTTCAGGTGCCAACATTCTCCTCTCTGGAAGTCCAGGTTCGGGAAAAACCATTTTTTGTCTTCAAATGATTGCACACCATGCAGCTCAAGGAAAAAAATGCTTATACATTAGTTTTGAAGAATCCGAAGAAAAACTCATGGATCATATGAAAGACTTTGGATGGAATCCAGAAGCATTAATCGCGTCGGGAAACCTAAAAATCAATAGATATTTGACAACGGATATTTACTATGAAACGGATTCAAGCAGTGCTGGCGTTCAGGCAATGATGGCAAGAAATTCCGATCATTTGCTTTTGGATTTAGAGCCGTTTATCATTGGAGCTGATGGGTATAAACCAGATATAACTGTTATTGATTCACTCACTGCCGTTTCTTCAACTTTTATAGGGAAAGATCGTAGTTATAGGTTTTACGTTGAACGATTATTCAGGTTTTTTGAAAAAATTGGAAGTACAAACTTTCTCACAACTGAGCCAACACAAAAATCAGGTGGTTCTGTCCAAACCAGCTCCGAGGAATTCCTATCCGATGGAGTAATTGTTTTTTACAATGCAAAAAGAGGGAATATTCGGGAAAGCGCAATAGAAGTTCTAAAAATGCGTGGGGCAAAACATGAAAAGAAAATCGTCGCAATGCACATCACCGATAATGGCATAGTGGTACATCCCGAACAGGAAGTTTTCGGCGATATTGAGAAGTAAAAAAGTTCAGGATGAATGTTTCGACAGCAGTATGTTAGTTGATCCATCCTGGTGTAATCTGAGCGGAGATTTTTTTGATTGAAAGATCCAGGGAGTTTGAATTCTCACTTGTATTGAAATGAAGAATAATCCAGTTATCGTCTTCAGAATAGGTTATCCAATAATCCGAACTTAAACCATAGTCTAATCCCTCATCTTCTAGAGTTTCATTAAAATAACTCTTCCAGGAGCTTGGATAACTTGTATTAATTGTGATATTGGTAATATTGCTAATAGTAACTGTTTGGTCAGAGGAACTCAGATATTTTGTCAAAATGGATGTAGTGCTATATCCATTTGCAGATGTTTTACTACCTACACTTGATATGTTGACAAGAGTAAATGAAATGTTAATTATTTGAGAGTTATTGACTGAAAAAAAGGGAGATAAGGAAAGAAAATTGCCCTGATGCTGACTAACGATTACCGCTCCCGCCTCGTAACTAAAAGTCTGGTCTACAAAATAGGAATTTCTTGACGAATATTTTATTGTTCCAAGACTATATATATAAGAATTAGTGGAATTTTTGATGGTTACAACTGATGAACCAGATAGTATATCAAGATCACCATATGAACGTTCAGATAGTAGGTAGGGAATTTTATCGCTACCAAGTGTAATTGGAACAGAGATAGAAAGATTAGAATTTGTTGGAGAATAGAGTTGCACATCTGTTGCAAATTTTAGATAGGCAAATTGAGAGGTAACCTCCCCCATATGTTCAGATTCTTTTTCTTCCATCCATTGCGGTACATATACTGTCTGAATGATTGAAAATATGGTGACAAATAATCCAACAAGTAAGATTGCTACGACAATTCCTGCTACTGCATCATCTGAGTTTTTTATTTTCCTCATATTTTTTACCCTTCTGTATATGCTATTGTTACATCGTGAAGAATCGGGGTTGCAGATGTATCTGTTGTTGATAAAGTTGCTTTGTATTGAATATATCTATTCGCTGGTGTTGAAATGGTTGTATCTTCGTTTGTAACAGTCTCCCAGGAACTTGGGCTGCTCATGTCGGCATCGTTATCCGATCGTATTTGTATGGTAATAGTTTGTCCATTGAGGGTTTCTCCCCAACTTACTTGTGTTATCGTTGCAGCAGAGTTGCAATCCTTGATAGAAGAAGTCAGAGTGCCAGAACTCAGATACTGATCTTCTGTAATGGCTAATGCACCACCATCTTTTACATCTCCTGGAGCATCTGTCATTGATGTCCATGAATTACCTGATATGCTGTATCTCCAGAAATCTGGATTGTTGTTATTTCCCTGAAATGCATAGACATAGTTACTTCCATCGTATGTAAGAGCACCACCATATCTTACACTTTCTGGAGCATTTGTCATTGATGTCCATGAATTACCTGATATGCTGTATCTCCAGAAATCTGGATTGTTATTTCCCCGAAATGCATAGATGTCATTTCCGTCCGTAGCAAGTTTTACGTCTCCGGGGCTACTTGAACTATTCAAGTTTACTAGAGTTCCAGACTCAAAATCTGTCTGATTTGTTTGCACCCAGTTTTCTCGTTGGACATTTGTGGCACCTTCTTGAAGAGTCGCTATGAATAGTGCAGAATTACTCGAATCATCGATAACGGTAACAACAACTTGTACACCTGTTATACTTCCGTTGGAATACACAATTCGTTCCCCTATATCCAATTTATCTCCATTAATTGATGCAGTATAGTCTTGACCGCCAATTGTAACTACAATACTTGTCGTATCGCTATCCAGTGAATCTCCGCCCAAATGCTCAATAACGATTGAATGTCCTTCGACATATCCAACCAAACTTACTGATGGTGAGGAAGTTGTAACAAGAGAAGAAGTTACGAGTAAATATAAAACAGAGAACAATGCAACAGCCATTGCAAGAAGGATAACAGTTCCTAATATTTCCGAAACTGCATTATCTGACTTTGTAAAGTTCTTGAGATTTCTTTTCCGCTTCATTTTTTCCACCTTTCTACTTTCCTCAATTGTAATAGCAAATCGTATCAGCACTTCCGGGTATCTCCTCAACATCATTAGCATATCTTGTTATACTGTAAAATTCGTAATAACCAGAGCCATCTGGGAAATTAAAGTTCCAAATCCAACCATCGGTTCCATTTTCATCTGGGCTACCTCATTTCCCCCTCTTGGAGAACCCCTGTAAATATTACGTAATTACTTTCTACGTCAACCACTGCAGCCTCAATCTGTAACTCTGTTATATTTATAGATGAATTGACAAGTTTTTCTACGTCAACCAACAGTTTTTCACCTATGTCCCATTTATTATTCTCTATTGATGAAGAATCTAAATAGTCTCTAGCTGTTGTTACATTCTGTTGTATACCACCCACGGTAACTAATATTTCTGTATCTAAATCCAATGCTACTCCACCATGATGATTAATGGTTATGTTCTGTTCTTTAATAGATCCAACTAAAATTACAGATGGCGAGGGTGTTTCAACTGGAGAAGAAATAACAATGACATATAATACAGAGAACAGAGAAACTGCGATTCCCAAAAGTAGAACGGTGGCAAGGATTTCTGAAACCGCATTACATGATCTATTTTTTCTCATATCCTCTTCCTAAAACAAAAATTTGAACACAAAGATTGATACCACTCCCAGAAGAAAACTATACCTTACTCCTGATGATAGGTTTCCATCCATCATATATCCCCCTAAAATCCCTGAGCCTATGCCTTGGACAAAAACAAACGAATATAGGGCATAGGCGAGATGTTGCGGATCAACCACATTTACAAAACCCTTTATTGACCCTGTTTGTTGTTGCTGGATATCGAAGAAGTATGCAAACAATGTAGTATTCAGAATAAACATGATAAATAAAAAGACAAAAAAACACATTATAATGACCACAGTATACATAGACATATTTGCATTTCGTTGTTCCCTTACATCATTAACCTGATTGAGTTCCTTTGATACTGCTTTAAAAATTTTAGGAGCGTTTCCGCCCATTGCGACCCCCTTATTAATCGTGATGATTGCTCTTTTAATAAGGGGATTTTTCATCCGTGTTGCAAAATTGGTAAACACTTTTTTTATTTGAATGTGCCAAGAGAGTTCTGCATTCATCTTTTTGATTTCGGGGGTTAGACTTCCGTAATTTCCCTTTGACGATACCTTGATCGCATCAAATACTGTCATGCCTGAAGAAAGGGAATTTCCAACGCTGTTGAGGAAATCAGGTAATCTTTTCTGAATTTCTTCTTTCTTTTTTGCTTTTGTATGATTATAAAATCCAAACGGGCCAATAAGTAATAAAATAGATAAAAAAGCAAGGTCGAAATATTGGTAGAAAGTAATGGAGAGATACCCATAAGTACCTAATAAGAAAATTGCAGCATAAAAAATTGCAAGGATAACGGCAGATGTTAAAAGAATGGAAATAGATGACTTGTTGTTTTCATAATGTTCCTTAATGTTGCGTCCAGGTTCATCCTTACTTTTCCCAATTTCTTCAATACAAGTCGATTTTATCAAGACATAAAACATCGCATATGATACCGGAAGAACAACGTAAGCTAAAATAAACAAAATATCAAAAGTAGATGCGGACACGTCTCCAATAAAACCCATGGTAGAAACGATGATTACTAGAAAGAGCGGGAATGCAATAACTGCCATGACAAATAGTTCCGCAATTAAGGCAAGGAAATCCAGATTTTTTTCCCTGGTTAAGAGATCATCATCCATATACTGTTGTACAATGGTTGATAAATAAGCATCAAGACTACTGCCAGATTGAAGGGTTCCTACCAATCCCTGTAGAAATGATTTGAATTTTTTTGATGGAGCTCGTTCTATTCCATGTTGTAACGCAGTGATATTGTCAACACCCATTACATCGATTTCCTTTGCAATTTTTTTCGATTCGTTTTGTATTTCTCCATAGATATCTAGTGCAGAAAGAGTACGAAAAATTTCTGCGGGGGAAACACCTGTTTCTGACATCGTGCTGATAAAGTTCACGGAATATGGTAAAAATCTCTCAATATTTGCAGATCGTTTGTTCATACAATATGTTGGAAAGTATCTGTGCAAGGCCCAAATGCTTAGGGTAACACAAAGGGGAAAAACAAGCAAAAAGAACAAAGGTAAGGTATGAATGGAAAAAAAATAAAATACGGTGGTAATAGAAACACTGATAAGAGTGGCAAGAAGCGTGTTCATTAATGAAAATGCACAATATTCTTCACATGTCATGGCAATGTTGGCTTTATCTAGTAATAGATCTTTTTCCGCTCTCTTTGCCTTTCCACATCTTGAACACACGTTTTTAAAAACGCGCATACAAAACTGCGAATACGATGTTGATTTCATGCCGCATCTTTTTGTGTTCTTTCTAATACTGCTGCAGGATCTTTTTTATATTCTGCAACAATTTTTCCAACCTGGCGATAGGATCTTATATTATTTTTCCGCATCCATTCAAGAACCTGTTTTCTGTTTGAAAGTTCTTTGTTGAGCTGTTCACCGCTCCAGCCTCTTTCACTTTTAATTTTGTCGAGAATATTGCTGCCGCCACTATATTTAAATCGATCGTCGATTGGGGAAACCCACGAAAATGGGGTTACTGAAATCAGACGTTTGCTTTCAGGATCCAGCTTTATTATCTCAACTGTACTTGTAATACGTCTGGAAACTTTACCATCTGCAGTTGTAATGGATTTAATGAATACAATAACATCAAGGGATGTTAACAATGCTCGGGGAAGGGAAATTGGGGGACTTTCCAACCGTTGGATAAGGGTCTGCATGTCGCTTGCATGAACTGTTGAATATGAGAGATGCCCCGTCGCCATCGCCTGAAACAAGGAATATGCCTCTTTGCCACGAACTTCGCCTACAATAATCACCCGTGGTCTTTGACGAAGAGCCGCTCTAATGAGATCAAACATATCGATATCCTTTCCAGATTTATCTTTTTCAGATGTAGAAAAACCCGATCGTGTGGTTCCTGCAATCCAGTTTTCATGCGGTAGATTAATCTCCCGAGTATCTTCTATTGAGACTATCTTAAAAGAAGGAGGTATGAAAAGGGAAAGTGCATTCAATGCCGTCGTCTTTCCACTTGCGGTACCACCACAGAAGAGTATGGATGCCCCATATTCCATGATCATCCAGAAGTAAGACACCATTTCGATTGAAAGAGTGTTGTTGTTGATAAGATCAGTGGGTGTAAGAGGATTATCTCTAAATTTCCTAATTGTAAATGTAGAACTTTGTGTGACTGTTTTTCCTAGAGTTGTTTGTAATCTAGATCCATCGGGTAGTCTCCCATCAATAATCGGTTCATAAACAGAGATTTGCTTTCCGCAGACCTGAGCCAACTTCACTACAAATGAATCGAGTTCCTCGTCATTGTTAAACAATACATTTGTTTTTATTGAGTCATATCCTCTGTGATAAATGAAGATTGGAATGCCTTGGCCATCACACGAAATATCCTCAATTTCATCATCGTGAAGTAAAACATCTATTTTTCCATATCCTGTAAATTCCTGGAATATATAATAAAAAATCTTATCTTTTGAATGATTGTCTATTGCAAAATTATTCCGCTCGATAATTCCCCCTAACACTTCTTCAAGATGCTTGATTTTTTCATATTCATCCATTCCAGAAACATCAATATCTGTTTGTATCATAAATAAATGAATGAGTCTTTTTTTAATGGCCAACTCTTTATCATTAAGCTGCGGTTCACTAATCTCGTAAACATATTCCTTGAGTTTGTCACTAAATACAATTCGACCGGTCCCGAGTTTTTGCCAACCGGTTTTTTCTGCCCTATCTTCATTATTTTGAGTTTTTTCATACTTCGTCTTTTGTTTTTCTTGGGTAGCTAATTCAGGTAGGACTTCTTCTTTCCCATGGCTGTTTTTTGTTTCTACGTTTCTAATATGGTTTGATATATTTTTTTCCTTGCAATATTCTTTAAAAAAACTCTCCGATTTTTTGCCATTAAGACTAGTATCGGGAGATATATCGATACCTCCAGGTGGCATAGTTTCAGAATGTTCTATGGGGTCTGTCATAACGGCATTTTGGTATTTTCCATCACTTGTTTTTTCATTATTTTTAAGTGAGATAGTTAACGCATCAATTTCCTTCTCAATTTCAGAATAATTTTGAACCGCTGGATTTTTTGATGAAGATTTCCTCTCCTTCATTTTATCACTTTTACTCTCCTTACGATTATGTTTATCTAATCCCTTCACTCTTGATGACGATCGTGAAATATAGCCATCCTTTTGCCCGCCGATATTTTTCAACGGTTGTGATAGTGTTTGTTACGAAGAGCATCATATCTCGTTTCGAATGACTTTGCGTCCTTTAAAGCAGTAACAGTTTTCTCACTAGCAAGATGTAATAGTTTATCTCTCATCCTCTATTTCATCTGGTAAATTTAGTAAAAGAAATATTTTATTAATATAAAACGTTAATGGGGTGTTATTATTGGTTGTGAGGGGCAGATCTCTATCATTCTTAAATTTTGTAATGGTAGTATCTCATATGCTCATTTTTGAGAAACATACCGGGTATACTGTCTTTTGAAGTGGGAATAAAACCAATATCGTATTTCAACGAAAGTGCATTTTTTTACAAAATATTTAAATCAACATGTGTGATTTGCATCTCCGCGGAGCCGCAAGAGGAGAGTCAAATGAAAAAGATAATATTGGATGAAAATGAAATTCCGAAAGAATGGTATAACATACAGGCAGACCTAAAAACCCCTTTGGATCCACCCTTGAATCCAAAAACAAAAGAACCAATAGGGCCAGAGGAACTAAAAGCGATATTTCCAATGGGTCTTATTAAACAGGAAGTCAGCCAGGAACGATATATTCCAATACCTGAAGAAGTCAGAGAGATATATCGTATATGGAGGCCCTCCCCTCTATATAGAGCAGAACGTCTAGAAAAAGCTTTGAAAACACCTGCAAAGATTTATTTTAAATGGGAAGGTGTAAGTCCACCCGGAAGTCATAAACCCAATTCTGCAGTGGCACAGGCATACTACAACATGAAGGAGGGTGTTGAGAAAATTGTAACTGAAACAGGAGCCGGTCAATGGGGCTCTTCGCTTGCATTTGCCACTCAAATTTTTGATATCAAATGTAGAGTTTATATGGTAAAATGTAGTTATGAACAAAAACCTTACAGACGAGTACTTATGGAGCACTGGGGTGCCGAAGTCTTCTCCAGTCCAACAAATCTTACAAATGTGGGAAAAGAAATCTTAAGAAAGGATCCTAATACGTCGGGAAGCCTTGGAATGGCCATTAGTGAGGCTGTTGAAGATGCAGCAACCCATGAAGATACAAACTATGCCCTTGGTTCGGTGTTAAACCATGTGGTGTTACATCAAACGGTTATCGGTTTGGAGATGAAAAAACAGTTTGAAGCAATTGATGAATATCCCGATATTGTTGTTGGATGTGTCGGAGGAGGAAGCAATTTTTCCGGAGCATGTTTCCCGTTCGTCAGAGATAAAATCGTAGGAGATAAACCAGATTTGAGGATAGTTTCTGTTGAACCGCTTGCCTGTCCAACACTTACGAAAGGAGAATATCGTTACGACTTTGGAGATAGTGTTGGTCTTACGCCACTTATTAAGATGCACACGCTGGGGCATACTTTCGTTCCAGCTGCAATTCATGCAGGTGGTCTAAGATATCACGGGGATTCACCACTTCTTTCCAAATTGACAAAGGATGGCTATATGGAAGCTGTTGCTTATTATCAAAATGAAGTCTTTGAAGCTGCAGAATTATTTGCTAGAACCGAGGGATTTGTGGTAGCACCAGAAGCAGCTCATGCAGTAAAAGCAACGATAGACTTTGCCAAGATGTGTAAACAGAAGAACGAGGAAAAGATAATTGTATTTGCAAACAGCGGACATGGACATTTCGATCTCTCAGCATATGATGCATATCATAACCACCAAATTCAGGATTATGCACATCCTGATGAATCAATCAGGAAAGCAATATCGCAACTTCCGGATATCTGAGATGTAGTGTCTTCTGATAATGGGTTTGCAATAATCCTTCCCATGCTGATGGATGTCAATTTTCTTAGTTTGATTAGTGTGGGGAAGCTGTTGTTTACTCACTCTGCCAACTGAAATGCGATAGGAGACTCAGGCCATTTTAAAAATGGTTTTCCCATAAGAATGAAGTTGAGCAGGGTTACCCTTCAGAAAGACTTGAATATGTGTTGCAGAATATAATAGAAAAAGCAATCAAGGAAATCAACCATTTAAAATAAAATCAGCAAATATTTTATGCTTTCAAGGGGGAAGTAGTTGAAAAATATCAAAATTAGAGGAGCAAGGGAACACAATCTAAAAAACATAAACGTTGAAATCCCGCGCGATAAGCTAACGGTGATAACTGGCATCTCCGGCTCCGGAAAATCAACACTTGCATTTGACACTATTTATGCGGAAGGACAACGACGATATGTCGAATCTCTATCTTCTTATGCACGGCAATTTCTGGGACTCATGAGCAAACCTGATGTGGATAGTATTGAGGGATTGTCTCCAGCTATATCTATTGAACAAAAAACAACAAGCAAAAACCCAAGAAGTACCGTTGGAACAATTACTGAAATCTACGACTATTTAAGATTGCTGTTTGCAAGAGTAGGCATACCATATTGTCCAGAGCATAACATAAAAATAGAATCACAGTCTCCAGAAAAAATTGCGAAAAGAATCTCAAAAGAACTTGAGGGGCTGGTAACTATCCTTTCGCCAGTTGTTCGCCAGAAAAAAGGAACCTATGGGCAACTTTTTAAGGATCTAAACAAAGAAGGTTACTCAAGAGTAAGAGTAAACAAAAC
>JAUWOO010000111.1 GCA_030612095.1 Thermoplasmatota archaeon
TATCGTTTTGTTTTATTGTAGGTTCTGAAAAATGTATTGATTCTGAGATTTTGTATGTATTTTTTTCGTTGTCTAATGCAACAGCTCCAAGTCCATTTAGGATTAAAATCCCTATTATAAGTAATGGTAATATTTTTTTCATATTGTTGCCCCTCTGAATAGATATCCAATATAAAATTTTAAATCTTTCCATACAAATTTTAATGCATTATTCACCACACATTGTAGTAGGTTCATTCCCATCTGCGCATCTGCAATCACGTTTTCCAAGATATTTTCCTTAGCGTAAAGTATAAGAGAGAAGAAAGAGACTAACGGTATTGAGATTCCCTATGGCATGCATTGTGTAAAAGAGAATCGATGGCTTTCTCTAACTAGCCACTATACTTCAAAAGTAAGACACATAAACACTTAAAGGAGATATAATGAAAGACAAAAAACAACCTAAAGAAAAATTAAAATCTCAGTCAAGCGAGGAGATATTACGTCAACTGGCAGAAAAGTACGAGCTATTGGCTGAAAATACTCTCGATCTTATATTTCAGACTACAAAAACTGGGAAATTCACCTATATTAGTTCAGCTTGTGAGAGAATTTCAGCATATAAACCAGAGGAAATGATAGGGAAACGATTTACGGAATTTGTTCCCAAAAAAGAGTGGCCTAGATATTTTGGAATACTTAAAGCCACTTTATCCGGTAAAGAAATTGGTAGTTTTGAGACACATGTTGTCCATAAAGATGGTCATCTCGTACCTGTGGAATTTAATGGGAAGTTAGTTAAGAGCGGCAAGGACGTTTTTATCCAAGGAGTTATGAAAGACATTACTGAACGGAAAAAAGCGGAAGATGCATTGCAAAAAGCGTACGATGGACTAGAAAAGCAGGTTAAGGAACGAACTGCTGAACTTTCCAAGACCAACAAAATGTTACGTGAAACTGGGGAGAGATACCGTTTAATTACCGAGAATACAAGTGATCTGATTTATTTAACTACATTTACATTGAATCCGACTTACACGTATATCAGTCCTTCAATCGTAAGGATGACGGGCTATAAACCAGAAGATATAATTGGTAAGCCATGTTTTGATTTTGTTCACCCTGATGATAAAGATGTTTTGCTCCCCATATTGAAAAAATATGTGATTGCGAAGGGGAAAAAGCTATTTACAGGCAAAAATTCAGATGTTAGTGAAACTATTGAACTACGTGCTAGAGACAAATCTGGAAATTGGCACTACCTGGAAAGCACGGTAGATATTGTGGGAAATGAATTATTAATTGTCTCAAAAGATTTTACCGAGCGTAGGATGATAGAGGAGAATTACAAGATCTTGTTTAATTCATCCCCTGATGCAATAATGTTACTCGCTGAGGATGGGGAAATTCTTAATGTTAACCTTCCCATGACTGAGAGTCTAGGCATATCAATTAAAGAGTTAGTAGGTAAAAATATACACAATATTTTACCAAAAGATGTGGGCAAGAAACGAACACTCGCTGGGAGAAAAGCCCTTGAAACAGGCGAAATTCAAGAAAATGAAGATGAAAGAGATGAAAGGTATTTTCACAATAGTTTTGTTCCAATTCTTACTTCAGATGGTAAGAAAGGCGTTCAGGTAATTGCTAGAGATATCACTGAGCGTAAGAATATGGAGGAGAAAATATCAAAGCTAAACGAATGTTTTCTCTCTCTTGGATCTGATGCCCGGAAGAATATCGAAATAATAGCAAATGCTGCTGGAAAAATACTTGGCGGTGCATGTCTCCTCTATAATCGATTGGAAAAAGAAAGAGGCTTACTCTGCACTTGGGGAATCTGGAATGAACCGGAAGGTTACAAGTCAGAGGGCGATCCCGAAGGTCACATCTGTTATGATGTAATTAGGGGAAATAAGGATGGGGTTGTTATTATTGAGGACCTGAGCGGGACCAAATATGAAAAGATCGATCCTAATGTTAAGAAATACAAGTTAAAATCCTACCTTGGTTATCCCATTAGATTAAAGGGTAAGGCGGTGGGTTCATTTTGTTTATGTGATGTAAAAAAGAGGAAGTTTACCCAAGATGAAATCAAGATTATGAGCATGTTGGCACAAGCCGTGGCTAATGAAGAGGAACGTAAACTTGCGCAGGATGAACTGCAGAAAGCTCATGATGAGTTGGAAAAACGCGTCAAGGAACGTACTGCAGAACTGTCTAGGACCAATGAAGTATTGCAGATTGAAATTACTGAGCACAACAAAGCAGAGGAGGAAGTCAAGAGAGCGAAAGATTATCTGGGCAATGTCATCGATAGCGCATCTGAATTCATGTTGGTAGTAGATATGAATTACAAGGTATCAACGTGGAATAAAACTGCAGAGCATTTAACAGGGTACAAAAAAAGGGAAGTTCTTCGCAGATCAATAAACTCTTTGGATGTATTTTTAAATTCGAAAGATTTACAAGACGATATAAAAAATATTCAAAATGGTGTTAAAATCCCATTTAACGAGTTGATGTTAAGATCAAAGACGGGTGCAAAAAAACTGGTGAGGGCATCTGGATCAATTGTCATGGAGCGTAGTGCAAACCAGACAGGTGTTCTTTTTGTAGGAAAAGAAATAACGCAGGATAGCGAAATGCGTGGAAAGTTACTACAAGGAAACAGCTATCTGATCACCGATAAAAGTAATACGTCTGCATTAAATCTGCTAGTGGATTTATCAGTATCGGGTTCTGATGGTTTATTTATCACAAGAGGCAACCCTGACATCATACAAAGTATGTTTCAAGCAGTAGATGCAAAAGTAATAATGTTTAGTCGGGACAGATATAAGGGATTTGAGAATGTTTTTAGTCTTGACGAAGTAACAGCTAAGATAAAAGAATTTGTGTCCAAAAAATCTAAACCAGTGGTATTGATTGATAGGGTTGATTATCTTCTTACTAATTTTTCGTTTGATGCGTTTGCCAGATCGCTATATGAAATCAACAACATAATCTCAATGCATAATGCTATTTTGTTAATGCGAGTCAACTCTGATATTTTAAATGCGAACCAACTGGCATTCATAGAGGAAGAATTAAAACCATTGCCAAGCCAAAGGATAGGTGCTGTAGAACTTGACGATCAATTATATGGTGTTCTTACATTTATAGATAAACAAAATAAAAATAATGTATTGGTTTCATTTAAGAAAATCAGTCAAGAATTTTCAATCTCCAAGGTGACGACTGCCAAGCGGCTGAACATGCTTGACGATAGGGGTTTGATTTTCATAAAAAAACAAGGGAAGTCAAAAACAGTACATATTTCAGACAAGGGAAAATTATTGTTAAGCGGAAGAGAAGTTGTTTGAACCTATTATGTTTCTTTGAAAACATGCATTGTAATTTATTTAGACTATATAGATTAGATATTAAAGAGAAAAAGCATAACGAAAACAGATGGTTGATGTTACATGAGTGAAACCAAAGATAAAAACAAAATACTTAGACTCGCAAGGTTCGAAGACGGAAAACTGGTTTTACCTGCAAAGGAAAAGGATATCAGGCCAGAAAAAAACGAGGATGCTGTTGGAAAAGATCTAGATTATCTATTTGTACTGAAGGCATTAAATGAGATACCTTTTGGCGTTGGAAAGAAATTATTAATAGATTTTCTCCAAGGTGACAGAAAGAATAAATCTATTGTAAGAAACAAGCTGCATCTCAGGAAAAATTTTGGAAGTCTGGCTTATGAGAAGGACGAGTTAACTAGTATGATAAGTAATCTTATTCTGAACGACATGATCAAAGTCAATTCTGTAAATAAAAACAAGCGTTGGAAAATGATGGAATTGAGTATAAAAGGAAAAAAAGAGATAGAGAACCCTTCACTATACAAACGAAAGTTATCATTTAATTTTAGAGATACAGAAACGGAAATAACAGAAGAAGATAAAAAATTGTTTGAGAACTATTCTGATTTTCTTTCGAAGTTTAATGATGAACAAAAGAAGGCGATAACCGGCATTAAGACCCATGCATTATGTATAGCAGGAGCAGGATCAGGGAAAACAACGGTGCTTACGAAGAGAATAGAGTTTATGGTAAAGTACCGTTCTGTTGATCCGGGGAAGATACTAGCAATAACATTTACCAGAAAGGCAAGACAGGAAATGATGGCAAGACTGTCTGAAGTAGGTCATCTAAATCAAGTAATGGTTGAAACATTCAATTCATTCTGTGAGAAGATTTTGAGGCAATATAACCATCTGGTCTATGACAAGCCAGTTAGAGTTATTAGCTATAAAGATAAGATAGTGATGATTAACAAGGCCCTGTCCAAAATAAATATGGATATGAATAAGGCAGTAGCTGTGTACTTTAGCGAAGCTCAAAGAAAAGGAAAAACGGATGAACAATTGGCAAACATATTCAGAAATGACTGTTTCTTCATTAAAGATTACTTCAAATTCAAAAACAAAAAAATTCTAGAATCGTCTTTTGAAACCAGTGGTATAAAACATGAAAAAAGTGTAAAACTGGTCATAGGAGTTTGCAATTATATCGAAGCATATATGCGAAGATATGGCCTTAGGGATTTTGCAGACCAGTTACTTGACACACTACGTCTTTTTGAAAAACACGAAGAGCTAATACCTCGGTTTGACCATGTGCTTATTGATGAGTATCAGGATGTTAATTCCACACAGATAAAGCTTGTTGATCTTCTCTCATCAGAAAATTTATTTTGTGTAGGTGATCCAAGACAGTCGATATATGGGTGGAGGGGGTCTGATATACGATATATTTTGAATTTTGAGGAAAAGTATCCCAATTGTGACATAATTACACTTACAAAGAATTACCGCTCAACTAGCCATATAGTAGATTTAATAAATATCTCGATCAAGAATATGCAACTGGCAGACTTGCAGTCGTCACTTGGCGGGGAGAAGGATATTAATCTTCTAAAATTCAAATCAGAAGATGAAGAATTTAGATTTGTAATACAAAAAATAGTAGAATCTGATATTCCAAGGGATGAAATCTTTGTACTTGCAAGAACCAATAGACAATTAAGCGAGTTGTCGCAGCCAATGAAGGCACGGGGAATAAAACACGTTGTAAGAAGTGATGAAATAAGAAAAAGCGTTATAGCAAGAAAAAATGAGGTAACACTTGCAACAATACATGCAATCAAGGGAATGGAGGCGGAAATGGTTTTTGTCGTTGGGTGCAATGGTATCAATTTTCCGTGCAAGGGAAGCGAACATCCGGTAATTGAAATGGTGAAAGTAGATGAATATGACAAAGAGGAAGAGGAAAGAAGGCTGTTTTATGTTGCGATGAGCAGGGCAAAAAACAGTCTGTATCTAACATATTCGGGAAACAAATCAACCTATTTCATATCAAAAAACATGAAAAAAATGATAGAAGAAAAAGAAATAACATTACAGCAAGAAGATAATGTTGAAACCAGTATGGATCTATCAAAAGATGTGACTACGAGACTTAAAGAGTGGAGGCGGCATCTAAGCAAGGAACAAGACGTTCCAGCTTATATCATAATGCCTGATCGTACACTGATAGATATTGCACAGAAAATGCCGCTGAAATCCAATGAACTAGAAGAGATACATGGTCTCGGTCCTGCAAGAATAATGAAATACGGGGAAGAAATTCTGAAGGTTGTTAATGGTTAATAGTGAAACAACA
>JAUWOO010000089.1 GCA_030612095.1 Thermoplasmatota archaeon
TCCTATGTCCACCCATAAGATTGCTAGGGTTCATTTTAGTCTTTTAGAGGAGAACCAACCTGTAATCTATGCTAGAACCAAGTATGATAAGGTGTATTTCCCCTTTAACGTGCTAAAGAAGAATGCAGGTTATTTTGATGGGTTTTGGGTCAGAATTGGGAAAAAGATGAAATAGAAAGAACAAAAAAGAACAATTAGAGGTACAAGTAATGCAGAACAAATCAAAAATGGATCCAAAGGCGAAGGCTCTTGCAATTCTGTTTACGTTATTGATAGTAGGTGCTACTGTAGGCGTTGTTATTTCAATGGCAAGTCTTGGTTTTTTAAAAGGGAGATTCGGATCTATAGAAGGAGCACGTGTGATATGGCGGGTTTTTGCAGATAATTATATGCTTGGAACAGTCATCATATGTATGAATCTATCTCTCCTACTGGGATTGCTTGGTTCTTATGTAAGTAGTTTTAGAAAAACTAAATCTAGTTTTTTGCTTGGTTTGGTTCTCTTTCTGGGTGTACTCTTTGTACAATCTCTGCTCAGTCTCCCTATTCTCGGTATTTTGTTGGCTAATTTCAGTTATCAGTCTGGGCTTTTCAGTCTCCTCCCCAACATGTTCGAAACGATCGCTCTTATAATATTGTTTCACTTAAGCATGGAATAGATTTGGGTATCTCTTGGGTGTAATTTGGGTGTAATTCTGGTAAACAACTATAAGCTTTAGATTACAATTTTTGACCAAGGTGACATGAATGAAAAAAATATATAGAATATTGGTCGCAGCGGGTATATTGCTTGCAATGATACCGGTTTCTGCGATGGCTGATCCCGTCACAGAATTTGATGAGGATGTAATGGCACAGGAGAACACATACTTTGAACAGTTGGATGAACAACAAATATATGCAACTGATGGACCACCAGACGACGCTTCACAAAAAAAGGTTGGTTTACGAGGAATTTGGGGTTATGCCGGAGACAACGAATCCGACGGATATTTCGGAGCAAGAATAACACGAAGAAATCGAGTCGGAATCTTCAACGGACTGTACAATACAACTGGCAACGAGAGCAAGACGCGGATTGTAGGAATAATGAGACACGGTTACTTCAATGGCAGGATAATAACAGAGGACTGTGGTAAATGTCCCGTAACTGGTCTATATAAGATAGACAGGGAGAATCAACTGTTTAAACTACGTTGGATGGCCCCTCATGGAAATGGTTGGGCTGTAGCAAGAATACTATTACCCAAACAATAAAACTCCACTCTTTACCCTATAGATAGGTTGTTCTTCAACCTATTTTCTTACTTTTTGGTGTCCCGTAAGCAGCGATTTTTGAAGAATAAAACCATTTCTCTATTTTAAAAAGCGTATCTCTCTAGTAGCCACTACCGTAAACCCCTAAAAATTATGAGATAAAATAATTCATATTACCAGTTTCGTGTTATGCAGGGTTTTGTCTGGAATTCCCATATCTCACCTGATCCGGTTATAAAAATTAATTGAAACTTTTTATGTAAAGAACAGAATCATAAAAAGAATTCCAAGTAAAGCTGCAATTGGATCAAAAATCTTGAGACGTAATATCAATGGAATTGATGCCGTAGGTGGACTTTCATCAGGTATAGTAGATGAGTTCGTAAGTCGGAACAAATTCACTGTGGAAGTCCTAATTGTTTTTGTTAAACTGAATGCAGGAGAATCTGAATTTATATCTTCCGTTATTTCAAGATGTGTTTCATCGTCTATCAAATAATGTAAAACTCTGTATGATGAGTTCCATGGAAGATTTTCAATGTTTAAGGTATATTCTATATCTTCTGCTTCAAAATTACTAATTAGAGCTGTGATGTTCGATTTATCTTCTGATATTCCTGCAAGATAGGTAATTCCATTTGATGAATCCATGATGGGCGTCATTAGGCGAATAGGAGTATCGCGAGTGATATAATGCATTGCCTTATAGGTAAGTGCAGGTGTTTTAAACAATCCATCATATGAAAAAAGACTCAGGTCAAAACCGATAAATCTCATTAACCAGTTGTTACCCTGAGTGCCCCTATAACGAAAGGCGTGGTCAATGCCTGCATCTTGAAAGACAGCAAGAGCACAAGCAGTAAATGCTGCATTTTTTGAATTATCTTTATCTCTCTGAGGTATTCCAATATTTATATTCCACTCAGTATTGATGCTTTCAGTGTCTATAAAGCCAAACGTGTCAAGAATATTTTTCACATTTAGTGATGCATTATAGAGTTGATATGGTGTATAAGCATACATATGCCACGAATAAAAATCAAGGGGCAGATTGTTTTCCTCGATATAAGAAAGAAAACCTGTTGTATAGTTATTATTTTCAATTGATGATGTGCAAGGCCCTCCAATTTTAAGAGAAGAATTATAGGACTTCAATTTTTGAACAGTAGCATGATAAAGTTCGTAGTACTCTTCAACAGTTCCCGTCCAAAAGCCTACAAGATCTGGCTCATTCCATATTTCCCAATAGGTTATGTTGTAATGATATCCATCTGCCCAACCATCATTGTAGTGCATAACAATATGCTTGCAGATTTCAGCCCACTTGCTAAAGTTTTCAGGAGGCTGTCTAAGACTATTGTTGACACTAGCACTTTCTCCAAGCCGGTAAAATACTTTGCAGCCGGCATTAATTATACCAGTTATGAACCTGTCACTGCTTTTGAAGTCGTAGCTTGATTCAAGATTTGGATCTGCACTAAAATTAGGGAAAATAGTACTAATATCCGTCGGACCACCAAAATCATGTGTTCTAATAAAATCAATCCCAACATCTCGGTATTGTTCTGTTAAATCTATACCGTCTTTTACATCATGATTTGGTAAAGGCCCACAATTTATTCCACCAAAATGACGAATAATACCATCTATCTGAGTACAATCTAACTCAATAATCAAATTTTGATTTATCTCGTTAGATAAAGTACTGACGGAGGATATGACAATGATGCTTGTTATACAAAAAATTACGAACTTTTTCATATTTATTCCATTATATCTTATAAATATTAGTACTTATACTATTTCTGGTAGTATTTTCACATTATTTGTTATATCTAATAGTCATTATTTCATGAATTGCAGAGCCTGCCCGAGAAATAAAACACGATTGCTTTAAATGGCATTGGTTACCAAAAAATCAGGTAGTTTTCGGAGGTAAAATACCATTTCAGTGAAAAAAACTCTGAAAAATGCGAATACCCAGACAGACTCTTAACTCGTTCTAATAACCAATTCTCAAATCTCTGTAGTTTCAATCGACTTATTCCTCATACATCTCAAAATCTCTCACCTGAATTCTCAATTCGTCACCGACCTTAAATTCTGGACCCACCATTGCCTCAAACAGATAAAGATCATCAATGGTTTTATTCTGAAACCCGGGGCATTTTTCTAAAGCAGCAAATCCTATCTGAGTTAGATTTAAATCAACTTCTGTCCATTCGTCATTTACAAGACTCCAGTCACTCCATGCCAAGATATAATATGTTCCTACAAAATGTTCGCAACTTGCATTCTCAAGGGGCACATCACGATTTGGATAATTATCGATTTCTACTGCATGTTCATAATACACAGGAAAATCTGATATTCCACCTCCAGCTCGGATTGTCTTAAGAAGTTCCGGATCATTGGCGGTTGCTTTTACAGAAAATTTCAAGTGTAATGCCTTTAAAGAATCTGAAAATAGTTTTATATTCGCTGGTCCAGCTAGTGTTCCGTTCTCATCACAATAGACATTGCTGAATCCAATATATGCCCAATATTGGTTGTTAGCCCATTCACCATATGGGGATCTGTATTCTTTTCTTGGGTGGAAATTCAAGGTTAGTACCCCATTCTCCGAGAACCAATCTAAATCATTTTCCTCCCCAAACTCAGGCGTATATTTAGGGCGATCATTGTAGTTACCAGCAAGGATAGCTAAATAACCAGCTTCTTCACCATCAATCTTAAATGAAATATCCGTTATTTGGCAAACCATACTTAGACCCTTTTCTCTTATACAACCACTAATCAAAATAACCCCTAAGATTATCACTATGGCAATGGCCAGGGATATTATTTTTGTGTTTCTCATCATATTATCATATTAGCATTGATTTTCCGTCTTAATAGATTTCCGCTTTATATTTCTACACCCATATTTTAAAAGATTATATTCAATTTACACCCAAATGTCGTAAAAATGAGGAGTTAGAATTATTGTTCTAATCCTTATAGGTATGGTTTTCAGAAAAGTTTCCATATGGTGATATCATCACTTGCTATGTTACTAGCATTATCATATGCAACAACTTTTATCTCATGATTCCCAACAGCATATTCATTCCAAAGCCATAGGTAGGGTTCAACATCATCATTACTTTTCAGAACATCATTAATATAAAACTCCACTTTTTCTATTCCATTTTCATCAAATGCATCTGCCTTTATGGTTATTTTACCCAAGATAATTGTATTCCCAGAAATGGTAGGCAATATCTCCTTATCAAAAATATACAAATATCTATCTTCAGGCTTTTCAATATATATGATTGGTTCATCTCCTTCTTTCAAAAAAAGAATTCTAGAACCATAAGCAGGAATAGATATCTCAAAATTAGGTGGATCACTGACCACAAATGTCTCATTGTTTAATCCATCATACAGAATAGTTCCATTTTCCAAGAAGGACAGATTAAGCGTTGATATTGCTTGTTTGTCTAAGAAATTTATTGCTACAATTACTTTTTCATCTTCATATTCCCTTAAGCAGATATATGTGTTATCTCCAGATTTCCAGACATTTTCTATCGAGCCGTATTTCAGAGCGTTGTTGTTATTACGGATATTTAGAACTTTTTTCCAGTGATCTCGCCTAACATCTACGGGAAACTTTATTTCTTTAATATTCAGTGCGTTAAGTACATCAATCGGTGGCTCCTCAATTATTTCCCATTGAGTCACTTTAGGCACACCAGGAATTGTAGATAGAATTGAAACCATTGGAAGATATCTTGGGTCGTTTATGGTGAAGTTAATGGTAAAACGATCAAACATGTTCCAGTTTCTCCACATGCGATATCGTGTTCTGCCGTGAATGACAGGCTCATTGTTTAGCCATCGAACGAATTCATCTGACGAAATAATGCTTGTTGTTATATAATCACGTAATATTTTGCAAAACAGATAGTCCTCACTTATCTCAACAACTTCGTCCATATTAGTGGAAGGGTGATAATGGGGATAGTTGCATGCCCAATCAGATATCCATGGATTTGTGCAAGGGTCTTCGGATGTGAAGATTTGATCGGACTTTTTGATCTCTCTTAACGTTCTGTATAATCTCAATGGAGAATAATTTCCAGGAGCAACGGGATCTGGGCAAAGACATCGCTTGCAAATACGCCAAATCGTGTCTCCAGAAAAGCAATAAGAAATGGAGGGGTGGTCTATTCTCAGTCCATCAAATCCCCGTTCATTTATTTTTCTCTCATACAACTCTTTAAATATTTCAATGACATCTTCACTTTGGGGATTAACAGATAACCCGTGACCACCAAACTCACATGCATATTCTCCATTTAAATTTTTTATCAGAATATTTTTTTCCTTATTGGCAATCTGGTACTGATATAGATATCCCCCAAGGCCTTCCTTGTCATAGTCAATTCCCGGGGACCATGGAGCAACCCGCCCCTCACATACAGGTGATGGGGGAGTTGTAGTTGCTGTCTCAAACATTGTTATCACTTTTAGCCCTTCTGCGTGGGCGTTATTAAGGAAATTAGAAAGCTCCTCCTCGGTACCTCTTGCAGGATCAAGCTTTTCATAGTCTCGTACCTGCCATCGAAACCCTGGTTCTAAAGAATTACAATGTATCCATATGGGGGCAAGCTCAATAAGATTAACTCCTGTATCTTTTAAAATTGGAATCATATCATTAAGTTCATTAAATGTATCCGTTTTCCAGATTAATTCCTCACAAAAAGTAGCTCCTTCTCTTATCCAGCAATCACCACCCTCATTGTCAACTAATCCATTGCCGTCGTTGTCAATCCCATCTGTGCAACAGGTCTCAACTCCTTCAAAAGCAGTTGTAGAAACATCTGCATCATTCATAGATTCAAAAGTATTATCCTGGAGGGATACAACGCTAATTCCCGATATTAGCACAAATACAGCTACTCCTATCGAAACCATTCTTTTCATTTCATTATTCCCCAATATTAAATATTATCACTTCAATTTCATCAGTAGCAGTATTTCCTCCATTGTCATACACTATAACTTTTAACTCATGTCTCCCTACAGCAAATTCATTCCAAAGCCATCGGTAGGGTTCAACATCATCATTACTTTTCAAAACATCATCGATACAAAATTCAACTTTTTCTATTCCATTCTCATCATATGCATCTGCTTCAACTGTTATTTCTCCAATTACAATGGTATTATCAATGAGGATAGGCATTATTTCTCTGTCAGCGATATACAAATATCCCTCTTTTGGTTTTTCAAAGTATATTATCGGTTTATCTCCTTCTTTCAAGAAAAGAATTCTAGAACCATAAGCAGGTATAGATATCTCAAAATTTGATGGATTGTGGACCATAAAAGTCTCATTGTTTAGCCCATCATACAAAAAGGTTCCATCATCCAAGAAGGACAGATTAAGCGTTGATGTTGCTTGTTTGTCTAAGTAATTAATTGCAACAATTACCTTTTCATCATCGTACTCTCTCGAGTAAGCATAGGTAGTATCTCCAGATTTCCAGACATTTTCAATTGTGCCGTATTTCAGAGCAGGATCTTGATTTCTAAAGCCAAGAACATTTTTCCAGTGATTCCTACGAATTTCAGAAGTTTCTACAGAACTACCATCTATTCCATGATATTCATCTACTGTTTCATTACCATATAGCTCATAGTGTGTAACCTTTGGAATGCCTGGAATAGTGGAAATCAAAACCACCATAGGGAAATATTGAGGGTCATTCACAATGAAATTTGCAATGCCTTCTACAAGTCTTGTCCACGTACTGATAAACCTGAATCTTTGTCTATTATAGGATACGGGCTCATTGTTAATCCAATCGATGAATTCACTAGAAGATATCTCGGATTCAACCAGGTGAGGTAGTAAAAAAGGGAAAGAAATGCTTTCGCTAACCTCAGCAACCTCATCAACCATTGTATCTGGTGGATAATATGGAAAGGAGCAGAACCAATTGGATTTAGCAGATTCAGTGGAAGGTGCTTCACCTATAAGGACTTCATCTGGATTTTTGATTTTTGCCAACTCCCTATAATAGATCATTGGTGAATATTTCGCATCTACTGGATATGGACATGGTATACCCTCACAACTATGACACACAATACCCCAGCCACACATCCATGAATAGACATTCTCCTCTTCCCTGCAGGTAAGTTCACATGGTGCATCCAATCGTTCACCATCAAATCCGTAATCCTGCAACCTCCTATATTCGTCTTTGAAAAATTCTATTACATCCTGTGAAGACCAGTT
>JAUWOO010000091.1 GCA_030612095.1 Thermoplasmatota archaeon
AGATGTATATAAAGGATGAAAGCTTTACTATTTTTGTTAATATTAAACTAATAATATAATTAAACAGATAGACCTAAAATAGTGGCCACTAGAGTGCGGAAACACTCTAGCAGCCTGGAGCCATGATACGATGAATATCACAGCACCAATTGAGAATAAAGAAAATAATAGTTATAAACCTTTTTCCAAGGAATGCCTTAACCAAAGCACAATCAACTTTTTTAATACCAAACTAGATTCATTTTCAACTAATTCACCTGCTGAATTAGGAGGAGGTAAAAAACAAGAATGGAAAACATTTTTAGAAAACATAAGCCAACACCATGTCGAACAAACAAATCCCCAATTGGACGGGGAGGACATGGGTGAACAAGGTTATGTAAAACAAAAATTAAATGTTGAACAATTCAAAAACCCATATATTTTAAAATCAGAGGAATACAGTACTCAACAAGAACTATTCAACGCAATCAAATACTGGTGGACACACAAAAAACGAAAAAGTGAAAGCACGGTTAAAAAACGCATAGCAATGGCTAAAAGAATGAGTAAACATCCAGTGTTTCCCGTGAACTGGAAACAACTAAACCAAAACCAGATCATAGCCTACCTCGAACACAGAGAGTATACTGAAGACGCAGGAAAATGTGCCCTGCGAAATGAATGGGATACCATCAACATGTTTGCAAAAGCCTACGGAGAAACAACAGAATCTTGGGGATACATACCACCAAGTAGACCACCGGCAAAAGTAAAAATCATACCACTGCCAAAAACAGCACACGCCATCATTCACCATAAATACAGTAAAAACAAATACACAAACGCACTTTTTCAATACATCCTCATGCATGGATTCATCATTGGATGGAGACCAAGTGAACTTGTGATACAGAAAGTATCCGATATCAACCTTGAGGATGGATACATGATTATCACAGAAACAAAAAAACATAATCAGTTAAGACAAGTATTCCCTGAACAAACACTGATGACAAAGAAACAATGCAAAAGCCTAAAGAACTGGATAGACTACTGGAGACCAAAAGTAGCAAACCAATATTCAGGTGACTATCTCTACCTCCAACCAAGTGGCAAACCATACACAGTAAATTATCTGAGAAAACAACTAACTCCAATGGTAAAAGAGATATGGAAACCATATAGTCTTTACACGATGAGACACTGGTGTGCAACAGCAAGACTCATTCAAAGCAAGGTAAACTCTAAAAGATGGGATATATGGGAAGTAAAGGATTGGC
Source organism: Thermoplasmatota archaeon (assembly GCA_030612095.1). Lineage (GTDB taxonomy): Archaea > Thermoplasmatota > E2 > DHVEG-1 > DHVEG-1 > JAUWWG01. The sequence continues at coordinate 1,263 of JAUWOO010000091.1, forward strand.
ATGGACATGATAAAATTGGTACAACGGAAAGTTATGTCAAATATGCCAAAAAATATTATCGCAATGCCCCATTTGATTGGATTAAGTTCATCCTCAAATATCATAAAAAGATGGTAGAGGAAAATGGACAAAATTCAATAAACCCCAAAAATAGGGGGGTATTGAACACTCTCAACGGGAGTGATGGGGAACGGACGCGGCGGGATTCGAACCCGCGACATCTGGCTTAGAAGGCCAGCGCCTTATCCAGGCTAGGCCACGCGCCCATTTTTCCAACTAAGTGAATTGTTTTCACGAATCAAATAAAAATTGATAAAAGTATGGATGTATAACTTTATTCGTAGGGTGCCGCTTCTCCAATCAGATCAACATGTGAGATAATCATACGTCTGCAACAATATCTGTCTACCCCAAGATCATCTAGAATTTCCTTAGGTGTTTCTTTTGGTTTTTCACCCGAATCAATGATTGTTTTGTATTCTGCATACCTTTTTTTGTATTCCTCGTACACCTCACTTATAACCTTTCCGCATGTAAAACATCTTACAGGAATTATCACAACATCACCTATATGATTTCTGTCTTTTCTTTCTGGCACCACGGCCAAGAGGTTTTTTAGATTCTTTTCTCCTTGAATCGTTAACTAGTAAACTTCTATCATGATCTAGAAAAGCCAGTTTTAAGCTTGGATCAGCGGTAAACTCAACCAGCCCTCTAGAAATAGCTGTACGAACTGCGTTTGCCTGACTCATAAAACCGCCACCTGTAACATTAACATCGATGTTTATCTTATCGATATGTTTCTCAGCTAGTTTAATGGGTTCAAGTATTTTCCATCTGGCGATTTCTGGCTCATAAAGTTCAACAGGTTTTTTGTTAATCCTTATTAAACCCTTTCCTTTTTGGACAGTGGCTCGTGCAATTGCAGTTTTCCTTTTGCCTGATGTATTAATAATCTTTTTTGCCATTAAAATTGCACCCCTAATGATTTTGAAAGTTCTTCGATTGTTATATAATTAACGGGTTGTTTTTTCGCTTCTTCTCTTGTCTCGAATTTTTTACCTTCGAACTCCTTTGGCACCCCGATGTAACATTTCAATCTTTTAAAGGCCGCTCTGCCATGAGGCGTCTGGTAGGGAATCATACCTCTAACAGTTCGCTTTACAATCATATCTGGCATTCTCGGGAAAAATGGCCCCTTACGATATGTGCCGACCTCTCTTTTCTGTTTATAATGATTTTTTATGGATGCTTTTTTACCAGATATTATGGCCTTCTCTGAGTTAACTATTGCTATTTCCTCTCCGCCAAGCAGGCGCTTTGCAGTGCTTGTGCTTAATCGCCCCAATGTTGCACCGTTTGCATCAATTATAATTGTCATATTTATCCCAATATCCTAATATCTTTTCCTTTCGGATTGTTTTTCAGCAAATCTTCGATGGATATACATTTGCCACCTGATTTCTTTATTTTTTCCTGAGCATTCTCTGAAAATGACCAGGCGGCAATTGAAACTTTTTTCGTAAGATTCCCAGTAGATAATACTTTGCCTGGTATAAGAGCAGTTTCTTTGTCTAAGATATATTTACTGATTCTATCTAGGTTGACCTCTGCCCAGTTCCTGGATGGTTTTTCTAGCCTCAACGCTATATCTTTCCAGATGGCCACATCATTTTCATTTGATTGTTTTTTTAACTCGTGTATCAATTCTAATAGCATAGGATTTGTCTTTTTACTTTTCTTAGCCATAGGATGTTTCTCCAGGTATAGGAATTGTAGTGAAAGGAAGTGCTATTTATAAGATTTGTGGGAGAAACTTTTAAAAATGAATGCCAAATAAAGCGTCTGCATGAAAAGACTTATTTCAGTATGTGGAAGTGATGGATCAGATGGCCATTTATCTAGATATGCATTAGAGGCTGCAGAAAATGTTGGAAGGTTTATTGCACGAAGGGGTGGTGTTGTAGTCTGTGGTGGTCGTGGAGGAATAATGAGGGCAGTATGTAAGGGTGCCAAGGAGGAAAATGGTATAACTGTTGGCATATTGCCAGAATCAAAAGAGGAAGCGAATGAATTTGTTGACATTCCTATTGTCACAGGATTAGGTCACAGAAGAAATTTTTTGGTTGTTGATGCTGCTGATGCAGTAATAGCAATAGGCGGAAGATGGGGAACGTTAAATGAGATTTCTTTTTCTATGGTCTTTGAAAAGCCACTTATATTAATCAAAGGTACTGGGGGATGTGTTGATGATCTTGCGAATGGGCAGATAATGCAAGATATAGAGTCTACATATTATATTGTAAATTCTGCAGAGGCTGCGGTGGAAAAAGCTTTTGAGATTATGGATCGCACCTAACGTGGAGATGTAAATTGATGATGTGCCAATTTTGCATCTAGAATCTCAATTCACTCTTTCATCATCTGTGGATAGTAAAAATATATCGCAAGATATTGCAGGCCGGCTATAGAAGTGAAAAAATATTTAGAGTAATAATTTTTTATATTTTTAATTTTTTTATCCTTTTTATTTCCGTTTCTGTTAGGATTTCCCCCTTCTTATACATGTCAATTTTCTTTATTGTTGGTTTAGTTATGAATGCTTCTTCGATGACCCTTCCGTCGATGTTATTTTGTATGGGGATGTTCATTGCAGCTAGTATTGTTGGTACGATATCAATAACATTTGCATCTATATGTTGATTTGACTTTATGTTTTTACCATACATAAATAAGATACCGTTTGGGCGGTGGTCTCCCATCCAATCATAAAAACCAGGGGGTGAGAGAATAGACAATGATTTCTTTTTTGAGCGGAGTATATGCTCCAGTCCTTCAGGTGGTTGCAGAAGTTCTTGTGCACCATACTCTTCCTCAAGGTCAAATATGATATCCAGGGGATCATTCACTGCGTTTTCCCCATAGAGTTCCTCCCATCGATAGATGTTTTTGATGAGTGTTCTTCCCGTTTCTGGGTCTTTAAGATTTTTAAGCAAGGTGGTGAGTTCCATGCGCAATTTCTCATAGTCTTTTTTATCGACAATTCCCTGCTTATATTTATCCTTAAGATTGATACGTATCCCTCTTGAACATACTGAATGATAAAACGCTCTTGTTTGTGAGAAGTCGATGTTTCTGCTAGAACCACTTGAAAGGATAAACTTGCGACCGATAGATGAACGAACCAGTTTATGAAGTGGAACCAAATAGAAAATTAATCTACTCATTTTGTCAAACAACATTGTCATTAAACTGCTAAGATTATAGTTAGGATTCGAGATGGTCTTCAAATAGCCGGTATTGTAGAGCAAATTGTTCACATACAGGTATTTCTGGGGTTTTCCAAAGCCGTGGTCGGAGACAATAATGAAAATCGCATCGGGATAACGTTCCATCATTCTGTTGATGTAGTCATCGGCTGTTTGATAACAAGATAAAATCAGTTCTTCTTTTCCCCATAGAAGATGCATTGCGTCATCCGTACTGCGAAGTACTACCATAGTGAAATCCCACTCATGTTTTTCCATTAGATTTATTGTAACTGTTGCATGAGAAATGATTGCATTTTTGACTTGATCGGCAAATTTCTCAGGAGCATATTTTGCAGTGAGATTTTTTGGGATGTCATCAACTGCTACCTGTTCAAGTTCATATTCCCCAATTTTATCTTTCACAAGATCATTCTTAATACTTTTTGGATATGTGAATTCTGATTCTGGTGAAGGTGTTAATAGACCAGTGATCATAATGCCGTTTATCGACTCAGGTGGGTAAGTGCCAGGGACATTGACGATGATGCTTTTGTTTCCCGCGTCTGTGAGATGATTCCATATAGCTGATGTCTTTCGATATCGTGAGTTGACCAGTTTTTTTGAAAACGTATCTGTGTGGAAAAAATCATAGATGCCATGTTTACCTGGATTGCATCCTGTGACTATTGAAACCCATGCAGGGGCACTATAGTATGGTGTTGTTGATCTAAGTTTTCCACATATCCCTTGTTCCCGTATCTTTGCAAATGTTGGTAGCTTACCAGCATTCATCCATGGTTCCATTAGATCGAGTGTTCCTCCATCGAGACCAACTACTATCACCTTCGAATTTTTTGTCATTTGACATCACGCTCCTAAAATGTAGGTGCCATATAAAGGTAAAAAGATTTAATGTTTTTTGTTGGCTATAAGTTATTGATAAAAAATTAATATGGATTTTATGGGAAAAATGTAAAGTGAATATTCCACGGAGATGAACATGACAGAAAAACGATAATATAATAATTCACTTCGGTATATGCAAAAAGTGATTAAGATGAAGTTTAAAGATAAAGTTGTTTTAATCTCGGGTGCTACTGGGGGTATGGGGCGAGCATTAGTAGAACGACTTGCACCAGAGGAGTGCAAACTTGCTATATTTGCACGGCGAGAGGAAGCATTGAAAGAAATCTCAAAAATCATAGACACAACGAAATCCACGTGTATCTATGGGAGATGTGACGTAAAAAACAAACAAGATGTGGAGGAAGCTGTTGAAATTACACGTAAAAAGTTTGGCAGAATAGATGTAGCTATATTAACTGCTGGTATTCTAGTACCTAACCCCATTGAAACCTTTGACAGTAGCATCATAAAGAATGCTATGGAAATCAATTTTTTAGGAAACGTTTATTTTATAGAGTATTTACTGCCCATCATGAAAGCTCAAAAATCAGGCACTATTGCAGTGACGTCCACATTACCTGATAGGAGGGGAGTCCCAGGCTGGGGTGCGTACGGTGCTAGTAAGGCAGCGGTGAGTTGGTTGATGGAAAGTCTGAGAGCTGAAGCTAAGCAGAAATATAAGATTAATTTTATAACAATAAAACCAGGTTCTGTTGAAACTCCAATGATAGAAGGTTATCACAGACAGGGGGCCATTAAACCGGAAAAAGCAGCAGAAATCATTGTAAAAGGCATCCAAAGAGGAAAGAAAATAATTCAATTCCCACTTGGGCAGGTTTTACTAATTAGAACGTCAGATATGTTTCCTGCAACTGCCTATGATATGATGCCTGTAGATGCGCAGAAAGGCGACGGATATCCTGTTGTTGAGGAGAAATGATGTAACTTTTCAGTACGGTAAAACATATAAATATTTAACAATTGTTAATGTGAGTTGACGTTGTATGAATCCTTTGCTTAATCCATTCATATCGATACCTATCTTAAAAAACTATATCTTAGATCCAGGCAGAATACAGAGATTAAACCCCAAACAACTGAAAAAATATCGAGATAAAGCATTCAAAAACATAGTAAAATATGCATACAGTGTTCCACTCTATCATACTATATACAAGAGGGCAGGGATTCATCCAAATGACATAAGAGGAATAGATGATATTGTAAAACTGCCATTTGTAACAAAAGATGATCTAAGGGAAAATTTTCCGGATAAAATAATACCTGTAGGTTATAACAAAAGTAAAGGACACGTCATTTGTACGGGTGGCACAACTGGAAAACCTGTTTCCATTTATACTGATTTTTCCACCATGGCTAGATCTGCTGGCACAATTCTAAGAGAAATGAATTTTTTTAATTTAAATTGGAAGAAATCAAAATTTGTCCATATCGGTAATTTTAATCCAAACAGGGTTGATCTTGTATCGCAGGAGAATTTTCAATCCCATCTTAAATCTTTTTTTTCTATGGACAACCATCTAAACATTGATGTAGACCTGCCAATGGTTGATATTATAAATAAATTAGATAATTTCAGACCAGATATTATCATGGCGTATCCTGCCATATTTCAGCATTTGGCTTTTTTGAGGCGAAAAGGATATGGTAAACATATTAAACCAAAACTTTTCTGGACAGGGGGTGCAATGTTGGATGATTATACAAGGAGTTATGTTGAAGATGCGTTTGGGTGCAGATTACTAAATATTTATCCGTCAGTTGAAGCTGGAGCTGATATTGCATTTGAGTGTACGTGTGGAACCTGGCATATTCATTCAGATTTCTTCAATGTTGAGGCTATAGATGAGGCTGGTGAATTGGTTTCATCTGGTGAGAGGGGACATGTTGTACTAACTCGGCTTTGGGGGCAAGGAACACCCATAATTCGGTATACGGGTATGGATGATTGGGTTAAACTTTCTCCTGGAGAAGAGTGTGATTGTGGATTAACAACACCTGTTATAGTGGGAGGT
>JAUWOO010000125.1 GCA_030612095.1 Thermoplasmatota archaeon
CCTATAAAATGAAAACTGAGAAATAGTGAATTTTAGAAATTATAGGCTAACTTGTAAGGTCAAGTAACAAGTAAACACTTTCATAAAAAGTGTCTGTTGGAAGTTTACATTCCGAAATATTCTCACAGAAAGACATGGAGCATTACAATTATTATCGGTTGGTGTATACAATAAATTATTAGCGAATGTCGCCCTAAAAAACAAATGAGCTTAACAAATCTGATTCTAGATACATCCTTTAGTTTAAACCTGCGTTTATGAGCAGGATACAAAGTATTACCAACAAATATACCAATTAATACAACTCCAAACCATGGTAAAATCGGGAAATAATCGACTGTGTAGAATTGAGATGGTCTAAATCCCAGCCAGAGTAACCAGCCGAAATCAAAAGTCAATGTCTTTAGATATACACCAACAGAAACTAGCAAAACACCAATAATCAAATTCCTTATTTTAAATTGCAAAAAGGGATATGCAATAATAATCGATAGTCCAATACAATGCAATATTCCAAAAACAACAAAGCCATCCTGGAGATAAATCCATGTTACAAGAGTTATCAAAAGTCCCAATCCAAAAATCTTTGATCCTCTTAATATAAACTTCAACTGCAACTGTTTTCTATTTTCATTATCTTCAATTCTTGAGTAACTTAAAGATAGCGAAATTCCAACTAGCAGAAGGAAAGTGGTTCCAATTGGATATAAAAATAAGGGAAAAGGACCTGAATGCAAGTCTATTTCATAGATGCTGAAAAAGTTTAGATCATAAAAAAAATGGAAAACGATCATCATGACAACTGCCATGCCACGTAAGAAATCTATCTCCCAAAGCCGAAATGGTTTTTTCGTCACCAAAATCCAAAACAAACTTTTTTTATTAAAAACCACCCCTAACCCATTTTCTAAAAAAGAGTAGTAGCGGGGAGTGGATTTGAACCACTGATCTACGGGTTATGGGCCCGTCGGGATCTCCTGGCTACCCCACCCCGCTATAACAAATCTACAATTACAGAATTTCTCGTAATAATACTTAACTTATAAAGTTTGTTGATTCAGGATGAAATGCAAAGAGCTGCAATCAACATGTTTTGATGGCATGTTTAAGAAAAACATTATAAACGCACAGTAAATAGAGATATGGGGAGATTAAATGGCGGAAATTGAAACACATCTGATAAAAAAAGTTGCAAAATTTCCAAGAGTTTGTACTAACTGCAGAAGTGAGATCATCGCTGGTGATGCATATCACCTCGAAGAAGGGATAAAGGAACATCTTCATTCCCTTATCGCGCGAGAGTTCTGTTCCAAATGCTATGCAAAATATGGTGAACAGAAACTGATTTCAGTAAAAAACAGGTAGACATTGGGAAAAATCTAAAAAATTTACACAAAAGATTTTTGAGTGGTGGGTATATTAGTGGTTTCCAAATTGCAGGGGTACCCGAGCGGTCAAAGGGGCAGGGCTTAGGTGTGATTAAGGCGTAGATAAAATGAATAGAATATCGGAATTGGCGAAGAATAATAAGGATGTTGCAATGGCAATAATCGTTCAAGCGATAATTGACGAAGGCGCCATAGGAGCTGACGGGACAATCAACATAACATATACCAGCAAGAAAAACGCCGTTTATCTTTGGGAAATAGCCGATACCTGGAATTTAGTACACCCGATACGAACCAAAAAGTATGTAACTCATACTAAATGGTGTATTAGTTTTCGGGCGGAAAAAAGAGAAGAGATGTACAAATTAGTTGGCCCGTTACCCGACCCTAAACATGACAAAATGTTTCGCCACATTCTGAGGAATCATTCAGGTGGCATCCATAAAGGAAAGAGAGGAGAGACACGGAGGAAAATATTGGAACTGCTGAAGAAGAGAGATATGACTATTCGTAATATAGCATATGCTTTAGATATCTCAGCTTCTACTGCAAGAACACATCTTAGAGACTTAAGAAAAGATGAGAAGGTTTTCGTAAGTGGTTACAATAAAAAATCACCAAGTAAAAATCAAAGAACGGCCCAGATTTGGGCGTTTTCCATGCCTTAACACTAAGATACCCTGTGACGTAGGTCTTCGCGCGTTCGAATCGCTCCCCCTGCATTTATTTATATTTCAGGATGTTGTACAAAGATGCAGGTGCTAGCATTTGCAGGTATGCCTTTTTCAGGAAAATCAGAAGCAGTAAAAATCGCAGGAGAAATGAACATTCCGGTAATCAGAATGGGAGATATGATCTGGGAGGAAGTAAAAAACCGGAAACTAGAACTGAGTGATAAAAACGTAGGAACTATTGCTAGTCAAATGCGTGAAGAACATGGAAAAGACATTTGGGCAAGAAGAACACTTGAAAAAATAAAATCTGTAGAAAATATGAATTTTATCGTTATCGATGGGATTCGCAATGTTGAGGAAATATATCTTTTCAAAAAACATTTGGAAGGAAATTTCGTCGTTGTTGCTGTTGAAGCTTCTGATAAAACTCGGCAAAAAAGGGCTTTAACTCGAAATAGAGAGGACGACAGTAAAGATCTACAAAAGATAAAAGAACGTGATAAAAGGGAACTAGGTTGGGGACTAGGTAAGGTCATCGCATCTGCTGATATCGTGGTTTTAAATGAGGGAAGTGTCGAAGACTTTCAGAAGAAAATTAGAGAGATTTTGGAAAGATTTTGAAAAGCGATAACTTAATCAACGGATTATCTGATTTTCCACACGGATTATAATGTTTGAAGCTAAAGTAACTATAAGACTAAAAAAAGGCGTTTCAGATCCGGAAGGGGTTAATACTCTTAAGGCACTGCATCTACTCGGTTTTGAAACTGTAAAGAATGCTAAAACAATCAGAACTTTCGATCTTTTGATAGACAGAAAAAACAAAAGTGATGTAAAAAAAGATGTTGAACAAATGTGCCAACGATTACTAACAAATCCAGTTATTCACACATATGAAATAGAAATCGAAGAAAAATAATATCACAGGGGGAGTATGATGGATTTAGACAGTTTATTTAAAAAAAAGAAGGTTTCTTTTGATTTTTATGAAATAGATCTTTTCTCTGCATCTGATAAAAATCTAAAAGAGATAAGTGACAAGATGGGGCTCGCCATTTCTGGAGAGGAGATGAAAAGGATTAAAGAGTATTTTCAAAATAAAAATAGAAATCCAACGGATATTGAGTTGGAGGCGCTTGGGCAGGCATGGTCCGAACATTGTTGTTATAAATCCTCCAAAATTCCACTAAAACAGCATATATATGGTATCGAAGAGGATAAAATAATTGCCCGTGAAGATGCAGGAGTCATAGAATTTGATGACGATCATTACTACTGCGCTGCTTTAGAATCCCATAACCACCCATCTGCAATTGAACCGTATGGGGGCGCTGCAACTGGTGTTGGAGGTATAGTTCGAGATATCGTCTGCATGGGAGCTCAACCAATCGCATACATTGATCCATTATTTTTTGGTCCATTGGATACTACATTTGACAAACTTCCAAAAGGAGTGAAGCATCCTGTATATCTATTTAAGGGCGTTGTTGATGGGATACGAGATTATGGAAACCGTATCGGTATTCCCACATTGTCCGGTCAGGTGTATTTTCATGAGGGCTATACTGGCAATTGCCTTATCAACGTAGGCTGCATTGGAATCATGAAAAAAGAGGAGATGATCCATAGTAGAGCAAAAGCTCCTGGAAATGTATATGTATACGTAGGTGGAAAGACTGGAAGGGATGGTATTCACGGTGTAACATTTGCATCAGCAGAACTCACAGATGAAAGCGAGGAGAGCAGCAGATCTGCCGTGCAGGTTGGAGATCCTATTACTAAAGAACCCGTTATTCATACAACACTTGAATGTAATAGAAAGGGATTGTTGGAGGGGTTAAAGGATTTTGGCGGAGGAGGTCTTTCTTGTGTCTGTGGAGAACTTGCTTATGCTGCAGGATTTGGTGCTGAAATCCATCTTGATGACATTCCTCTAAAGGAAGAGGGACTGCACCCCTGGGAGATATGGGTGTCAGAAAGTCAGGAGCGCATGATGTTTCTTGTAAAACCTGAAAATGTGGATAAGGTGCTTCATATATGCAAACAATGGGATGTTACTGCAGTTCCTGTTGGAAAAGTAATAAAGGAAAAAATAACGCGTGTTTTCTATAAAGGTGAAAAAATCCTCGAGATGGATTTAGACTTCTTAACTGGTGGTCCAGTTTATGACAGTTGTACCAGACCATTTGCTCCAATAGATACAGAAAAACATAAGAAAACTGAGAGGAGTTTCACAATGCCTGATTTAAATGACAGTTTGAAGAAACTCCTTGCATCCCATAATATTTGTTCAAAAGAATGGGTAATCCGACAGTATGATCACGAAGTGCGTGGTAATACAGTGATTAAACCACTTCAAGGTAAAATTAATGCTGAATCACATGGTGATGCAACTGTATTAAAACCCCTAGAGAATTCATTTAGAGGCCTTGCAGTAACCGCGGATATAAACCCTCGTTTTATGGAACGCGACCCATACTGGGGTGCATGTTCAGCTGTTGATGAAGTGTGCCGTAATCTCGTGGCGGTTGGTTCTAAACCCGATTCACTATTAGATTGCCTTAATTTTGGAAACCCTGAGAAACCAGAACGTATGGGGGAATTTTATGAAGCATGCAGAGGACTTGGAAATATGGCCAGGGAACTTCAGTTGCCATTTGTGTCTGGAAATGTAAGCTTTTATAACGAGTCTGTAAAAACAGCTGTTCCACCAACTCCTGAATTATTTGGGGTTGGTATTGCTCCAGATATTAGAAAATGTATAACCTCTGATCTCAAAGAAGAA
>JAUWOO010000029.1 GCA_030612095.1 Thermoplasmatota archaeon
TTTAACAAGAATTCAAAGCAAATGTATTTAAATGAAAAAATGAATTTAAAATAGTGGATTATGACCCTTCCTAAAGAGCAACATGGAATAAAGATTCCGAAACAAAAGCTAGTAGCATACTGTAAAAAAAACCATATCAAAAAGTTGGCTTTTTTTGGTTCCTTTCTAAGAGATGATTTCCGTTCTGAGAGTGATATTGATATACTCGTAGAATTTGAAAGAGGACACACCCCAGGATTTTTTGGTCTTGTAAGGATGGAGGAACAGTTGTCTCGTTTTTTTAAAGGAAAAGAAGTTGATATTAGAACCCCAAATGATTTAAGCAGATATTTCAGAGAGAAAGTCATTCGCAATGCAGAGGTTCTCTATGTTGGAAGCTGATATTGTTCGTTTAAAACATATGCTTGATGCAGCAAATGAAATTGTTGAGTTCACGAGAAAAAAGACTCAAGATGATTTTAATTCAGATAGAAAACTACATCTTTCTGTGGTTCATCTTCTAGAGATAATAGGTGAAGCGGGATCTGGGGTTTCAGGCGAGGTTCAACATACATATCCGCAGGTACCTTGGAAAAGTATTATTGGCATGAGAAATAGGTTGATACATGGTTATTTTGACATTGATCTAATTATTGTATGGAATACAGCTACACAAGATATACCGCCTCTTGTTAAAAAATTAGAAGAAATTGTTTCATCACAAGATCGGTAAATAAAAAGTACAAAAATTATTGAAATACGTGGGAGAACGATGTTTCTTGTTGCAACAATATGTAAATGTTTGTCATTATAAATAGCAAACTTTTTAAGAAAGTTTGTTATTACTAAAAATATGAATGTTGAGGAAATAAAGAAAATAATCATTGATCAAAAAGAAGAACTAACTTATATATACAAAAACGAAAAAATAATTGACAGGCAAATTCCTCATGAAAAACTAACAACATATCTAAAACATCCTAATATTCTTACAATACTTGGCCCCAGAAGATGTGGAAAATCAATATTTTCAACAATGATGTATAAAGACAAAAAATATGGATATATCAACTTTGATGATGAAAGAATTGCAAATATTTCAACAACAGATCTAAATCTTGTTTTACAAGGATTTTATGAACTCTATGGACAAGATATAGAATACATTATTCTTGATGAAATCCAAAATGTTAATAGTTGGGAGTTTTTTGCAAACAGGTTAAGAAGAACAAAAAAAATAATAATAACAGGTAGTAACTCTCAGTTGTTATCCGGAGAACTATCAACTCACCTCACCGGCAGACACATTGATTTCACACTTTATCCATTTTCTTTTAACGAATATTTAACATTTCATGATAAAAAATACAGTAGCAAGGATTTGTATTCAACCAAAAAAACTGCAGATATAATGAATAATCTAAATGAATACATAAAAATTGGAGGATACCCTGAAGTATACAAGTTTGGAAAAACAATGCTTGTAAGAACATACGAAGACATCATCCATAAAGATATACTCCTACGTTATAACATAAAAAACACAAAAACATTCAGTGAAATAGCAAAATATTTAGTCACAAATTTTTCAAAAGAAATAACATATAGAAAACTAAAAGATATAAGTCTGATAAAAAATGTTCATACCATAAAAAACTATGTAGATTATCTCTCCAATGCATATCTCATCATCATCCTTGAACGGTTTTCATTTAAACTTAAAAAACAAACAATTGCACCAAAAAAAGTATACTGTATAGATACTGGAATAATCAACTCAGTTGCTTTTCGTCTCTCAGAAAATACAGGTAGACTCATGGAAAACCTTGTCTGTATAGAACTTTTAAGAAAAAAATCATATTATCGGCCAGAGTTAGAAATATATTACTGGAAGGATCATCAGCAAAGAGAAGTTGATTTTGTATTGAAAACAGGGTCAAAAGTAGATGAGTTAATACAGGTAACCAATGTATCAAGCAGAGAAGAAATTGAGAAAAGAGAAATTACTTCTCTTATCAGGGCAGGTGAAGAGTTAAATTGTAAAAATCTTGTGTTAATCACCTGGGATTTAGACGATGAAATAGTAACTGATAACATAAAAATACGTTGCATTCCCCTATGGAAATGGCTGATAATATAATATTAAAAAATATATATGTTGTTATCTCATGAAATATGTTGGTGAGGAATAGTTATGAAACTGAAAAAACAACAAATGATTATTGGGATTGTTATCCCCTAAAAAGTAAATTGACCAAATACCAAGTTTAACTTGGGTTAAATAAGTTTTTTATGATTGTCCATGTAGCGCTCAGCATGGTAAATTGCTAGAGGGTGCAAATCCCTTTATGGGCCTGGCAGCAGGAATCATTAGTCAAAGGCAAGGGCGTCATCGTAAGGTGGGGTCTGAAGGAAGCCCGAGACAAAACTTGGCACTGAGGTACACGAATCGTATTAGGCCATCATGTCTGGGTAAACCAGCATGGCATGGTAAAGCCCTACGGCTGCATGGAAGGTATGGTGGTAAATATGGCAGAGGTCAGGGGAAAGTAATTTATTTTATCTGAGGAGGTCCACTGTGGTGTTTCCCCGGGGGAACAACCTTTTTGGTAACAAACAAGGGCTGCAGTGGAAGTCAGCAGAGGTCATAGTAGTGGATGTGTAGACCATGAAGGACCAAACAGGAAAATAATTTTTTGATACCGGAGCCTCGATATCATGGTGGTGCAGAAATTTCTTACGGAATGGTTAAGAGACCAATGCGAAGATGGTGGACAGAATCTACCTAAATCGTATGAGGTGCATCAAGTTATAGCGGCGGCGAAGGAGGATCAACAAGCATATACTTCATTGCTGAAACAAGTTCTACACGAACCTAATTTATATGAAGCATGGGAACCGGTAAGGAAGAATCACGGTGCACCGGGCGTTGATAAGATAACGATTGGTGAATTCTCTAAGAATTTACAAGAAAACATAGATGACATCATTACTGCGGTGGAAAATGGAACGTACAAGCCTTGCCCAGTTAGAAGAAAGGATATTGAGAAATCAAGTGGTGGTTACAGAATGCTTGGCATCCCGATTATTCGAGATAGACTCCTTACACAAGCAATTCAGCAGGTGTTAACATCGGTTTTCGACCCGGGGTTTTCAGAGTTTAGTTTTGGATTCCGTCCAGGCAGGTCAGCTAAGGATGCAGTAGAACATGCGAAAACAATCATTTCAGAAGGGTATACATGGGTAGTGGATATTGATATATCGAAATTTTTCGACCGGGTCAATCATGATATTCTCATGTATCTTCTTTCAAAGAAAATAAAGGACAAGGGGCTTCTGAAACTGATTAGAAAGTTTCTCAATGCTGGAATAATGTACGATGGCGTGACTACTCGACAGATGGAAGGTATCCCACAAGGAAGTCCTTTTTCACCGATACTGGCGAATATCATGTTAGATGAACTTGATAAAGAGCTGGAGCAGAGAGGTCATATGTTTGCCCGTTATGCAGACGATTGTAACATTTATGTGAAATCGAAACGGGCAGCGAAGAGAGTGATGACTTCAATTAGGAAGTTCATTGAGGAAAAATTGAAACTCAAGCTGAACGTTGAGAAGAGCGCAGTAGATCGACCATGGAAGCGAAAATTTCTTGGTTTTAGTTTTGTCGGAGGTCTCAAGACAGAACTCCGCATTCGTATCGCCAAGAAATCGATTCAGAAATTCAAAGATAGAATACGTCAAATTACCAAACGTAATCGGGGCGTATCCTTGGAACAAGTAGTGAATGAGCTGAACTTGTATCTTCGTGGATGGCTTGGCTATTTCAAACTTATGGAAACACCATCGGTCCTTAAAAGATTAGACGGGTGGATTAGACGTAAGTTACGGTGCTATATATTTAAACAGTGGAAGACTTCGAAGAAACGATGTAAAGAACTTCGGAGGCTCGGAGCAAAGGAGTCTTGGTCAGTGGCCTACTCTGGAAACGGTCTTTGGAGGCTTTCGTCAACGGAACAAGCACATAATGCTTTGAACTGTGCCTATTTCAATGAATTGGGTCTATTTAGTTTGTATCAGCAATGGCAGGGTTATGTTAAGTTTTCCTGAACCGCCGTATGCGTGGTCCGCATGTACGGTGGTGTGGGGGGTGGGGCATGTGAGGGCCCTGCCTACCCGATTAAAAAAGGGGATTGACCAACTATGGGATTTACCTCTTGTTAACCATAATTTTTGGGCTAAATTTGGGTAAAAACTTATAAAATAGCAGATGCATAAAATTCATTAAAATTATGGGGGACGTATAAAATGAACATGACATTCACGGGAACAAAAATTGGATGCATATTTATTTCAATACTGTTTGTTGGGAATTATGGGTTAGTATTACCAGGCAATACATACACAGCCAATCCCGAAGCTGTAATTACGATAGATTGTAGTTCACCACTTCCAGGTGAAATCTCTCCTGCCATCTATGGCGGTTTCATTGAATTTATTGGTGGTTGCATCAATAGCCCAATTGGATTATGGGCACAAGAACTGCGTAACCGAGGTTTCGATGAACCTGATGAAGATTTGGATGGAGTATCTGGGCAAGGGATATATGGCTGGCAACCGCTTGCTGATCCAGATGCTACAGCATCTTGGAGTTTATCTGATGATGGATACAATATGAGAGGTGTTTACGCTCAGCAAGTATCTAAAATAAGTGGAATGGGGCGTGTTGGACTCTATCAATTGATCCTTATTTCAGAGCATACAGGATTGGATTTCTATGTTTACCTTCACGGAGATTCCACTGTTGGAGATATAACATTAGCCATTGCTGATGTCAATGGAAGTCATATCTATGCCCAAACTCAGGTGGGTGTTCCAGAGAGTGGTTGGAGTAAGGTAACAGCTACATTTCCACCATTTCCTGATATTACTACTGCATGTCGCTTGGAGATATCATGGACTGGTAACGGTACGGTGTGGCTTGATGAAGCATCTTTAATGCCTTCGGACAATGTAAATGGTGTGCGCAGAGAATTCTTTGAGTTATATTATGAATGGCAGCCAGGTGTTCTACGGTATCCCGGTGGTTGCTTTGCAGACAGTCCCGCTAATCATTGGGAATTTGGAATAGGTCCTATTGATCAACGTCAGTCACCAAATTGGGATCCCGCTTGGAGTGCATACCAAAGAATGGATTTCGGTACTGACGAATTCGTTGCCTTTTGTAAGGCCTTTAACATCGAGCCACATATGACTGTGAACTTTGGCTCTGGAACAGTAGAAGAAGCGGTTGCTTGGGTCGAGTATTGCAATGGGCCGTCAAGCTCTACATATGGAGCTATGCGAACGGCTAATGGTCATCCAGAACCTTACAATGTTAAATATTGGGAGATTGGAAATGAACAGTATGGAGACTGGGAAATCGGACATACCACCCCAGAAGAATATGGTGCTCGTTTTGTTGAATATTATCATGCTATGAAAACAGTAGATCATACCATTAGAATCATGGCTGATGGAGACACAAATCCAGAGTGGTATCTGCCGATGATGGATGCTATTGAGCAGGAAATTGATGTTTTTGGCTGGCATACTTGCCATACTGTTGATGATTTTGCTTCAGACGAGAATATCTATTTATCAATGTTAGCTCGTTCAATGAGTACAGAGAGAACAATTGAGTCATTCTGGAACCGGGCAATTGAATCAGGGCTTGCTCCAGATATGCGGTTATCTATCTCTGAATGGTGGCCAGTCTACCGTTATGCCGATAGCACCGGAATGAGGGCGGGCAGCCTCGAAAGTGCATTATGGTCAGCATTACACCTTAATGCATTCCAGCGTCATGCAGATGCTATGGAAACAGCATGTCGAACTGCTTTTATTGGAGTGATTGCCACCCAAATTGATATAGATACGGGCAGTCGAATCATTCTTGCAACTCCTACATACTATGTGTTTAAAATGTATCGCCATTTTTCTGGAGATCACAGACTTGCCATAGAAGTAGATTGCCCAACATATGATACGCCAGGTGTTTCCCATAGGGAACGTGACGTGCCATATCTGGATGCTTCTGCGACGATGTCAAATGATTCGTTTTACCTTGCCGTAGTTAATCGACATCCAACTGATGCAATGCATACTGCAATTCAATGGAATGGTATCGCTACAACTGAAGGCACTATTCACGAGTTGAGTAGTGATTCATATCTTGATGGGAATGACTGGGAGAATCCTGAAAAAATTACTATCAATTCACGTCCATGGGTACCAGGCGAGTATTATGATTTTCCACCACATTCGGTGACAATTATAGAAATATCAAATTCCACAGAAACCCCATTTGTTGATATTACACGGCCAAAAGAAAAAAGTCTATACATCCAGGATAAAGAACTAATGACATTGCCAAAAAATACAGTTATCATCGGTGAAATAACAATTAGGGCAAATGCCTACAGCGAGGATGGAATAGACAAGGTGGAGTTCTATATTGATAATTTACTAAAGGAGACAATTGATGAAGAACCCTATGACTGGCTCTGGGATGAAAGGACATTTGGTACGCATGAGATAAAAGTTATTGCATATGATAATTCTGGAAGTACTATCGTTGATGAAGGAGGGGTGATAATATTCAATATGAGGATATAAAATGAAAAAGATATTGATCTTGGGGATAATATGCTTGATGATCATACCAGGCTTATCTCTTGCAAATCTGGAAATGGATAATACGCTGGACATGAAACATTCCTTAGAGCTAACTTCTTGTAATGGGAATCAATCTGTAGAATTGAGTTTAGATGATGTGGTTGTATGGACATTCAATGGTTGGTTGATTGACGAGGAAATGGTTGATATGGCAGCCTATGTAAATCCACAGTATTGCAAGAGAGCATGGTTTAAATATTCTGAGATACAGTATGATGCATTTCCTGATCCGGCTTACAGTTTATGGACAATTCCTCCACTTCTAAATGAAAAAGGTGCCTTATTTGAAGGAGGAGTTCAGTGTGCTCATATACAGCAAAACACAGGTTGGCCTTGTGACAATGAATATGATGAGGATCATGAGCTACCATATGAAGTGCCAGATCCTGTCTTTGATGATTTTGCAACACGTAATGCAGATGGCAATATTTGCTGGCTTTCAAACTATGAGTATAATAAATGTAATGCTGCTATTGCAAATGAGAACTGGCGTGATTTTATTCTTTACTGGGCTTATGAGCAGATAGATGCAAATGTCAATGCTCTTGAATTTGATCAAATAAATGCAGGATATCGTTTTACTATTAGTGGAACACCTGAGGAAAATAGTAATGATGGGTATGATGATTATTCGATAGGAACCGCGAATTTTGCAAATAGACTTTCAGTAGTTTGCGGTCATGGTATGGTCGATCCGATAGATTGGTTTATGCCAAATGCAACAGCAAGTTCAGAGGTTGACTCTGCAAAATATGCTTTCGATGACAATCCTGAAACATATTGGAAGTCCACCGTATCAGACAGTCATTGGATTGAAATAGACTTTGGTAGAACCAGAACTGTTCAGCAGATTTATTTATGGCTACATCCAGAGCACATACTCAATGATTTTTGTATCAAATATTGGAATGACTCATTGGGCTGGGTGGACTTTACACCTACCATAAATGTCACAGGCAATATTGAACTTACCAGATCGTTTCTGGTTGAGCCAATTTCAACAGGTAAAATAAAGTTGATTTCCCAGGATAATGAGATCTATCTTCCAGAGCTTCAGTTTTTTGGACATGGGTTCAGACAATTTCTGCTCAAAAAATATTGTGTAGACTCAGGCTGGACTGTTACAGATCCGAGATGGGAGACAAAAAAACTTGTAGATCTTGCAGATTTAGATCAATGTCCAGATGGCACGATGAATACCTTTAACTATAGAAAATATTTGGAATACCATGGTTGGACTGGAAATCCCTTTGGCACATCTATTAACACTACCAACCTTCTCAACCCTGCAAATCCATTCTTCTGGGACTGGTTCCCAACAAAATATCTCGGTATTTTGATGCAGATGTTTTTCTCAGACAGCGACACATTCAGTGCCCTTGAGAAATCATACTCAGAATCCTACTCATATCAAAGGACATATCTGAACTTCTGGTTTCCAATTATGAATAGTGTAAGAGCATATGCATCAAGCCTTGGGAGGAATGTTTATGTTGCGCGCAATGGCTTTCTTACACCCAGCAGTGAGGACTACCTACTATGCCCATTGGGTGCACATCCCATTTTCCCTGTGTATGACGCGCCATCTGTTGGAGATCCGCATAATGTTCACCTTGATGGCTCCCAGGCACGAATTACTATATGGAGAATGTTAAAAGAATATGCAATAGATTCAATGGATCAGGAAGTTCCATTCGTCGCTTTTTGTGATTTTTGTGACCATATGCCATTTGCTCACCTTGGCGGGATTGATAAGCCTGCCGATGAGCGAGAGATATATTTGAGAACATATCCAATGGAGATGCGAGCTGCGGGAGTAAATTTCTGTTATCCAGTTATTGAAAGCGAGGAAAACTCATGGTTAGACTCTACCTCTGATGGAACACTTCTTATTGATATCATCAAACAGCAGACAGATTTCCTGAATGCACATAAGGAGATATATCGTAATGTAACCATAAATGATGGTGAAGCTGAGGTAAAGGTAAATGGAGTTACCCCATTTAACGGCGAATGGAATATGGTTGGCAATGGGATCGATTCATCGGTAAATGAATCTAAAGTTACGATATCATATATGGACTTGGTTGATGGAACGAAATCTTATCTACATATCATCAACCATAACTGGAATGATGTCGCTTGTAAAATGATTCCACAAAGTAACGTCCCTGTTGAAATACCCGTTAAGAACCACTGTTCGGATGTAAAGGTTGTCTCACCAGATTTCCCCGGAGAGCACTCATTGGACTTCTGGTATGAAAACGGAACGGTGCAAACGATGATTCCTACCTTGGCTTACTATGATGTAATAGAAATTTCGTATGGAGTGAATGTAAATATAAAGAAGCCAAAGGAAGGATGTTTGTATATTGCTGACAGGAAGATAATTTCCACTATTTTTGATAACGCATTGGTTATTGGGAAAATAACCATAGAAGTCGATGCATTCGATGAAGAGGGAACAGAAAAAGTAGAGTTTTATGTTGACAGTGAACTGAAATATGTAGATGACGAATTGCCTTATGAATGGCTCTTGGATGAGACAATTTTCGGAAGACACTGTCTAGAAGTTGTTGCATATGATAAAGAAGGGAATGAGGCAAAAGATAATATAAATATAATAATATTTAATATTGGGGAATAAAATGAAAAAGATATGCATAGTGGGAATTGTTGCTTTGATCCTTATTTCAGGGTTTAACGTCACATCTATCCAAGACAATACTCTCGAAGAGGTCGAAACTTGTAGCATAAATAGGATAGATAATAGTGATAGATATGTTGATAATGCTAAGTGCGTGTGTTCTTTTGATGAAGAGCCAATCGTGGTTGCAGTAATAGGATTCATAGATATACAAAGTGGAAGTATTCTAACGTGGAAAGAAGCTGAAAGAAAACTTAGTACATTGAAAGACATAGGGGTAAACACAATATTTCTCTGGGCGCCTTATGACCACCCCAAAGAGGCAATAGACACCATACCATGCTGGACAGAAGTGAATGGAGAAGCGGTAGAGATAGACCTACCTATTGCCACATTTAATGTTCTTAATCTTCACGTTAAAGATTACCTCAAACCTGATTCTCGAAGAGGAACAGATGAGGATTTCCTGGAATTTGTTGATGAGGCTCACAGGCAGGGTTTTAAAGTTATAGGGCAATTTATTGCCACCTGTGTTTCTCCTGAAAGCTTTTTTTGCCAGGAGCATCCCGAATGGCTTTTAAAGACAGAAATTGATGGTGAGGAATATCCGGCTGTTAGTTGGCCATGGAAGTTTTTCGACTGGGGTTATGTGGTAAATAAGGATGACCTGGAATTTATAAATTATACGACTGAAGTAGTGATTCCACATTGGATTGAGGAATGGGATTTAGATGGGATTCTTTTGGACTCCCCAGGGATACCCTATTGTCCTGAAAGAGCAAAAGAATTATGTGAAACTCCACTTAGCGGGTTGGAATATCTGACTCCCATAAGTGGGACTTACACTGCAGAGGCACTCATTATAGCCATGAGTGAAAAGATTGATGAGTTAGAGACAGAAACAGGCAAAGACCTAACATTTACTGCTGAATGGCTTTCTGCTGGAGTTGAATACTGGCCAGATGAAGCATTGCAAGATTTTTGTGAGAAAGGGGATTTTGAAACTCTTCACGCTTATAGCTGTCAATATGCTAATTATGAACTTGGAAAAAAGTTTGATTTTATATGGGACTATAATTTCAGAATATTGTTAAAACATGTTAGTTTAAGTGATGAGTTTTCAATGTCTGATGCGTATGTTGAATTCTTAAAAGAACAAATGAATAAAGAGTCTAATGTTACTAAAATGGCAAGGTTTGTAAATATGCTAAATAGCTGGGAGATCTTTTCTGATCTTTTGGATTCAAAATGGATAGGGTGCTATATTGTACTTACAATAACTGCTCCAGGGGATATTACCTGGATAGGAATTGTTCAGTCAGATACAAAATATGCTCAGGAATGGTACAAGAAGTTAGTACCTATCAAAAGGGAATATACAGCACTCCAGAACAATAATATTGAAGATGCTTTAATTTCTCCAGAAATAAAAGGGATTATAGCATACAATTGCTGGGATAAAGATGAATCTGTGAGTGTGGTTGTTAATGTTAACGATAAATCTGTTGATTCTGTTATAAAAACGAGATTTACTGGAGATGAAGTAACAGTTTATGATGTTTTATCTGGTGAAAAATTTGATGGAAATCCCAGTAATATAAGTATCCAAATGCCTGCTTATAGCTCAAGGATCTTAGTGGAAGAATATCCCATAGATATCGAAAAACCAAGAAAAGGATACTTGTACTTGTTTGATCAAGAGATAACGCCAACAATTTTTGGGAAAACGATAATCATCGGTGGTATAACTGTTGAAACAAATGTTTTGAATGAAAGTAGCATCGATAGAGTTGAATTTTACGTTGGTGATGAATTGAGGTATGTTGATGAAGAGACGCCGTATGAATGGAAATGGGATGAATTTGCAATAGGCAGGTATGAAGTAAAAGTTATTGCTTATGATGAAGAAGGAAATAAAGCAGAGGATGAAATTGATGTAATGATATTTAATTTTGGGTGAATAAAATGAAAAAGATATTGATCTTAGGGATAACATGCTTGATGATTATGCCGAGTTTGTCTTTAAATCTAGGTATGAATATAAATAATAAATTAAATCCGAGTGATTTATCGTTAAAGGAGTTGTCAATCTCTTCGCCAATGAGGACCCCTACATTTGAGGAGCTTGCTACAGATAGCTTTCTTGGACTTTCAAGACGTAATTATTGGTTCCATAGCGTGCTTGAAGATGGGGAGGGGAACACCTATATGTTCGTAGAAATCTTCAAACGACAATGGGATCCTGCCTGCTTCAGTGCTAAATCTTTTTATGCAGATGGCAACGAGGGTGAAAAGTGGATGCCCTTTCTCACATGGGAGAAAAGTGTGGATACTGTTTCACAGGAAATATACCTCACAGCAGAAGAGTCTACGCAATATTTACATGTTACAATAACTAAGGATAATTATCACATCATTATGGGTGATTCTATTAGTTCATGGCCATGGTCTATTGAGCTTCTTTTTACACCAGAAATGACATTTTACTACAATAACGGTGATAGTGCAGTGGAGTTTAATCCCACTTATCATGTGGCAGGGTTTGAACAAGTTTGTTCTTGTCATGGCACACTTACAATTCCAGGTGATGAGATAGAATTAACTGGAATAGCTCATGCAGAGCACTTTTTTGAGGATAAGGATGTTTGCGAAGCATTCTACCAGTGTGGTAAGGAACTATGGATGCCGTTCAATCTTGGGAATATAAAAGGCATATTTGTTGTATTCTGTGGATATAAGGATGCAGGAATATTAATAGACAATACCTATCACTATATAGGAAACAATTTCCATATATCGGACATACTGATAGAAAATGGTTCGCTTAAGTATGTTGTAGTGGATGTATTCTTAGATAATACTTCATATACTTTTAGATACGATGCAATGGGCAGAATGTGGGATACTCAATATTGGACTCATTGTTCAGCTTCAATTGAAGATTCAATCTATGATGAAGGACTTAGCTGGATAGAAAATATCATATGGGAGGTCGGAGATCAACCGATAGTTGAGATTACAAATCCCGGAAGAGGATGCCTATACATCTTTGATCAGGAAATAATGTCTACTATTTTTGGAAACACGATAATCATTGGTGGGATAACCATAGAAGCATATGCTATGGATAATCAATCTGGTGTGAATAAGGTAGAATTATATGTTGACGGTGTTCTCAAGAATACTGATAATTATCCACCATATCAGTGGCTCTGGGATGAATTCGCTTTTGGAAATCATGAGTTAAAAGTTGTAGCATATGATAATCAGGGAAATACTGCTACTGATGAAATTGAAGTGATAATATTTAATATTGGGGAATAATGAAATGAAAAGAATGGTTTCGATAGGAGTAGTTGTATTTGTACTAATATCAGGAATTAGCGTTGTATCCATCCAGGATAATACTTTTGAATCTATGAATGATGCAGATGTTTCTACAACTGTTTTTGAAGGAGTTGAGACCTGTTGCACAGATGGGATTGACAACGACGGCGATGGATTAGTTGACAATGAGGATGGTGACTGCTGGATAAAAGAAGCACCGATATATGAAACACACCCTTGTTACTATAATGGGACATTTAGGAGTCTAACTGAACAAATACCTAAAATTGCTGATTCAGGTGTTAAGACAATTTATATGATGCCTATTTGGGAACATGAACCTCTTCCACCCGGGGACAACAACTATCGCTATGGTTTCGTATACCACATCCTTGATTATTATAAGATTAGTCCGGAATTTGGAACTGAGAGAGAATTAAAGGAATTAATAAATAGCGTACATGAAAACAACATGAAAATAATCTTTGATTTGACTGCGACTTGCACCTTTAAGGATAGTGAAATATATAAGTGGAGTCTGAGCATATCTTTATCTGAACTAAAGGAGATGGATCTGAAATTAGAATACACCCCTGACAAAAAATATGTCTTTTCGAATTGTAGAGTAGGCAATATGACTGGGATGTATGAAAGCATGGTTTTTTGTGATCTTTTCGGGGAGATTGTTGGTGATGAAGTAAAATTGTTCTCATATCCTGCCCCAGGTTTCGGTTATGCGGTTGATAAGACCGACCCGGAGGTTGTAGAATATTTTACAGAAGTGGCAGAATATTATGTGAAAGAATATGATATTGATGGCTGGAGAATTGACGCACCCATAAATCACTGGAATCTGGAGATTATTCCAGGGGACCATTCCTCAACAGAGTTATTAAGAAGTGCAAAAAAAGCAGTTCTCAAAGTCAAGCCAGATGCTGTTTTTTATTCAGAGAGTCCATCAGTAATACCAATAAGTTTAAGTGAAAAACTACCAGATCCTGTACTTGATGAAATGTGTGAAGCATCTTACAGTTATTATTTTAGCAGCAATATAGCAGATCATAAGACGTCAGAATTGCTGGTAAAATTTCTTTCCGATGAAACGATATGGCACGACCGCACAAGATCGAGGTTTGCAGAAACTCATGACACTTCCAGAATAAACGATAATGTTCCCCAATTAAATAAACCGTTGCTTGTGTTAATTTCTACAATTCCCGGAGTGCCAATGATTCAGGCAGGACAGGAAGTTGGGGCAACAAACGCGTTTCTTCCTGATGCTCCAGTAGACTGGGCTAACGGCGACTATGAACTCAGAGACTTCTACAAAAAAGTATTTACTGTCCGTAATAATAACAACGCCTTAAAATATGGCACAATTGAAAACATCTGGGAATCTGGAGACGATACTTTTGCTTACCTGAGAGAATTTGAAGGTGAGAAAGTAATCGTGATAGTAAATTTCCTAGAAAAACAAGCAACATCAACGCTTAATCTCTCCTTCTTAGAAAATGGAACTATTTTGTATGATGGGCTAAATAATGAAGCTTTTATGGTCAGTGATCCGTGTAACTTCAGTATATCTATACCTGCTTATGGTTATAGGATTCTTTTTTTGAAAGAAGGAGATGAACCGATTGTATATTTTGAAAAACCAAAAGATAAGTATTTGTATATTTTTGATAGGGAGATTATGCCCAGCATTTTTGGGAATACAATTATCTTGGGTAAAATAACCATAGAAGTAGATGCATATGATGAAGATGGAGTAGAAAAAGTAGAGTTTTATGTTGACAATGAACTGAAATATGTAGATGACGAATCACCTTATCAATGGCTTTGGGATGAAAGAACGTTTGGAAGACATGAGATAAAAGCGATAGCTTATGATGAAGAAGGAAATAAAGCAGAGGATGAAATTGATGTAACGATATTCAATATCTAGACTGGGAGAAAATCA
>JAUWOO010000097.1 GCA_030612095.1 Thermoplasmatota archaeon
AATTTTATGCCATTACTATAGAAACCAAATCAAACTTGATTCTGAACGATATTGACATTCTGAAAGCATTATCAAAGAGGGACAGGTTTGTAGAAGTTGAAATATCCATCACAACATTGACACATGATAAATACTTTGAAAAGAAAGCAGTTTCAACAAAAAAGAGACTGGAACTTATCAAAACACTTTCTAAGAACGGTATTTTTGTTAGAGTAATGATCATGCCCATACTAAACAACGATTCCAGGCACTACACAGACATTGATGAAATCAAAAGATTAGCATATGAACATGGATCACAGGATGTTAAAGAGGGTTCATTGAAGGATGACATATATCCTGAATTATCACTCGACAATCTAGTTAAAAGATACGGTATACCCGCTAAATAATAGTAGTATGTTGAAAAATACTTGCTCATAGAAACCTTGACCTTTATTTTCATGACTTTTGATAGGTTTGCGGAATGTATTAATGGTGAGCCAAAATTAGAGGGAAGAGTAACCCAAAAGGCGATATTGTAAAAGCTATAGAACACCTATACATTGGTTGAAATTCTATGACTCAATATTTTCCTATTTTTGTTAATTGTCTCATATATGTAAGTTAAGAAGAAGATGATTCCTAAAAACAAGATAAAGTTAACAATCAGATTAAACCAGTTTGAAACCCCTATTTCTAGGGATGAATATTTCCCAGCAATATAAAACCAAGATAATGGAAACCCAAAATCAATATCATAAACAGATGTATTACTGAATACAATCATTGATAAACTGCCAATAAGAATAGTAATGCACATAATAGCAACTGGAAAAAAGGTAGAAATAACTGCAACTTTTTTAATTTCAGTTTTATCTAGTTTGACCTTAAAATACGATTGCAATTCAATTTTCTTATTATCCTGGTATTTCCTTTCCACCTCATTTCTGATTTCCTTTTCCTTCCGTTTAATAAATTCCCTATCCTCTTTCTCTTTTAACTCTCGTTCAATTTTTTCACGAATATCCCTTTCAATTTCCTCCCTTGTTTTTTCCCCTTTACCATAACTACTCTTAATACTTATGCCACAACTTTCACAAAACCTTGCACCTTCTCTCAGTTTTACTCCACATTCCGAACAATATTTCGACATATAACTCACCGCAATTTAACTCCACATTTATAGCAAAACTTAGGTGTTCCCTCAATTTTTTCACCACATTGAAAACAATATTCTAATACGTTGGTATTTTCTTTTGTTTCATCATCATTTTTTACAACTCCTTTTTCTACTTGTGTGCCTTCTGATTTTTCTAACCCTTTAGTAGAACATATGTGATTATTTTCACATTCATCGATTATTACTTTTTTCATCTGCTCTTCAGCAGGTGCAAAAATACCTGCAATTGACGTAATGAAACCAACAATTCCAAAAATATAGCCAATCATAACCATAAAATTTCCAGATGAACGCATACTTTGATAGTTAGACGAGAAGATATACCAAGGACTTTCTTCAAGCATATTATTACCGATAAAATAGAAAATAATTCCAACAATGACAAGAATTATTCCTGCTACTAAGATATCATTTCGCATATTCTCTCCACCATCATTAGAGTATTAACATCTGTTGTTTTAAAAATCTAATTGTAATCTTTATTTTTCTCTGCCTGCCAAATACTATTTATTGGATTAAATGTATATCAGAGTCATACTTTCAGGAGGATTAGTAATGGAAGATATATCTCAACTTTTTAGTAAAGAATTAAATAAAGACCCAGAGAGCAATTACGGTTCAACACGTTCAACACTTTTTGGGAAGTTTTATGAAAGAATACTTGCAGTATACATCGAAACGGAACTTGGTTATAAAATGATACGCAAAGACAATGACAACTCTGTTTCAAAGCCTAGAATATATTGGAAAAAGGTTTCAGGAAAGCAAAAAGGGGATTGGTTATCTCAACAAAGGATAGAAAAATCACTCAAAAGAAAAGTAAGCCACTGTACACCTGATGGTGTTTTTAAAAAAGGTGGTAAGTATTATATTTGGGAGGCGAAGAATTGGCCACTTTATCCAGAAAAAGGTCCGATACCCCAACTTAAAAACTATTTTGAAGAAAATCCATGGATATTTGCTAATTTATTTACTGTTGAAGGTAAGGAACATTACATTGATAGTTTTTTATTTTCTTTTTGGGATATGGAAGACGAAGAAAAAACATTCATTAAAGAAAACATAAATCAGGCTATTGGGAAAGGAAAGTTTAAATTGCTTCTTACCAAACCAATCTTAGAAGAATGCATTAAAAATCAGTATGAATGGTATTTAAACATTGTAAAACAGGAAAAGAAAAATGTAGATAGATTCTTCAAACAACTTCTGGGAAAATGATTTGCAATACAAGTAAAGTTTGAGAGAGCAATATTCTTAATGTAAGTATATCTAAGTAGGGGAGTAAGTACGAAGGTAGGATAACAAAATTTACAAATCTGAACAACATGAAAAGAAATGATGGAACGTCACTTACAAAACGTTCACAGGTGGGCCTTGGACCCCCATAACTCATTAAAGGGATATAGGTATCAGCATCAAGAAAACTGCCCAGAACCCACCAGAACCAGTGGACAACTATTTATTTTTTAAGACGTTATACTGCCGCAGGTTCTCGATAATCAGTAATGAGGATATTCCACTGACTATTTGAAAACATAACAAAAGGATTTAATAATGTTTAAATGAAATCAGCTAATAAAAATGTAGAGGAAGGGATTACAACACATTTTTTATTTATAATAAATCTTTATATTTTTCTTTATTTGTTCTATTAAAACCCCATTTTTCTATTAGGTCATCTGCTTCTTTTTCTTGTTTGATATACTCATCATTGTTATTTGGATGTTTATTATGGTGTCCTTTGATAAAATGAGCGATTTCATGTGCTATTACATCCATCTTAAATGGTCTAGATTCCTTTTCCATGGCAGCAAAATTTAGTAATATTATTGGTTGCTTCACTTTTTTATTTCTCTTAGGATTTTTTATATATAAATTGAATACACAACCATAGTTCTCATCTGAAATAAAAATTGAATTAACTATGACTTCTGCTCTTTTTTCCAAAGGTATTCTTAGTAGAGTTTCAGAAATGAGAAGACTATAATCTTCTTTATCTGAATACATATTTCCAATTAATTCTAAGTTATATTGTATATCTTCCAAAGAGTTTAACCATTCATCATTTTGATTATTTTCTTTTTTCATAATTCAATATCAACATATCTTTTTTATTGTACACCGATTTTCACAGGGCGTAAACTCTCATATTAAGTATACACTTCTCTTAAGCTGTCCATTGGATTTCTAATGGTAAATTATTAAGCCATGGGATTTCAAATGGTTCTGTCAACTTATCTACCCCTAATAATATTGGTGTGTGTGCTCTTTTTCTTATTTTAATGACAAATTTCTTTCCGTCAAATTCCATATGTCCAGGGAAGTTGATGAATTTTTTGAAGATTGTCTTAGCATGACATTTTTCAAATCTAGGTAGGTCTTGTGCTAACCGATGGTATAATGTGTCTGCAATTACCGTCCAGAAGAGGTCAAAATGAATTCGTATCATTATTGGTGATGAGAGAGCGTTTATGTTGAAGAATGCAACAAATTCGCTTATTTTGTTTTCTATGTGCCATCGTTTTGCGTATACTTCTAAGACATCGAGTAGTTTCAGATCTTTATTGTTTGTAATCACAAAGGTTGGTTTTTGTCTTCCATGGTCTTTGATTATGATTTGCCTAAATGGTTTTGGGCAGTCTTTCAGATGAACTTCATTTTCATGAACAAGGAATTTCTGATGTTTTCTTTTAGGGATGGGTAATGTGACTTTCTGCCAGTCTGACTCAGGTATCTGCAAAGTGTCTTTTAGAAGATTTTGATTTCTTTTCCGTAGTGTTATGAATGTAATTTTAGGTTCTTCACTATCTAGTTCACCTAAAACTTCATAAGTGGTTAATTTACAGTCAAAAACTAATGTTTCCTCTAGTTTTCCAGCAATGTTTTTCCAGTATTCAACGAATTTTTTGATTTCCTGCGTTTCATTTTTTCTTAGAATATCTGCCTTAGTGTAAAGAACTACATTACTGGTTCCATCTTGTGCTAAAAGCGTGTTTGCTCCTTTGAGTGTTTTCCCCCGGGCGCCACACCACACTTTTTCCATCTGTGATTCATTACCATAGTGAGGTATCGAATGGAAATCTAAATTAATGAATTGGGACTGATAAAAATCAGGGTACTTTTCCCTAAAGGTAGAAACAACTTCTTGCTGTAAATCTTGCAAAATTACATCGCTGGTTCTGCATGAATACGTTATCATGTATGTTGATTTGGGGAGGACATTAAGACCAGCGAAAAAACCTAACGCAGGTTCTTGATCGTACGATGAAATATGACTCAATCGTTCACCTCCGATAAGTTTGAAAAATAGCATTGACAATGCTGCCTGGACAGACCCGATATCATTTGATCGGGGAAGGACACATTCCTTCACCATATCAATAACACCTGATTCAATGATATATGGAATGAAAAAGAAAACACCAGCAACTGGACAATCAATTTTAAATGGCTTAAGTTTCCTGAAATCAAGATTCCTCGCTCGATCAGAAATAAGAACATTCTTCTGATTTACACCACGTTCAATATCAGTTCTACGTGGTAACTTTCCAAAACCTGCATTTGCAAGAATCCTTTGAATTGCAGAAGGACTTACCACTGTGTTCTCCTTAGTATATAAAATTTGATGAATATCAAAAATCGAATGATTCTTCTTCCTCAAAGAGATCATCTGCTTAATAATCTTAGATGATATCCGGGGATTTTTAGGACCTTTTTTAATAGCAGGGAAAAAATCTATTTTCCCCCGTAAAGCAAGACTTTCAAAATTTCTTAGACTCTGAGCCGTATACCCAAAATACGTAGCAATCTCTTCATATGATTTATCACCAAAGGCAAGCATGCGTAAAGCCTCATACTGCCTCTGACGAGGAGTAAGATTCTTCGTAAAAATTTTTTTCAATTTCTCCCTCATACTATCATACACCACCACATCAAATATGTATATCTATTATGACATATAAAACTTGTGTTTTTTTTAGTAGTATTGACGTTATTTATACCAAATTCTGGTAAATGTCTATGATAAACAGGAGAAACCCATATCAATAGAATCCAAGGTACATTGTTCTAATAATATTATATATAGAAAAGTACAATTATAATTATTGGGTGGTTGGGTTGGTATTAAAAATATTTACTAAGGAGAAGAGCTTAGGAGAATTACTAAATATTGAAGTTTTTTGTATCTTAATTATGATACTTTAAACACTGTGAAAATCGCTGTTTAATGATTTCTTGAATATGTGAACGGATTTTGCTCTTATTCATATATTTCATTAATTTTTCCCAATGTTTTTGCAACAGGCATATTCTCTCAAAGGGATCGTATTTTGGCACCGCATCTGACCTGGCAATGTCAATATTATGTAATGCATCCTTGCTTCCCTGCATGTCACCCTGAGCCAGATATTCTTCAGATAACAATCCACAAGATTTTTCAACCTTTTCTTCAAGATCGCTTTTTAAAAAACAACCGGGATATGGATCAAAATCCCCAGGATAAACGCAGGTCATTCCCCTTGTATCCTTTTGGTTATTAATCTTAGCCCGTTCATACACGAAACGATAAATGTCCTCCCTTATGCGCATCCAAACAGGATGACTCTTTTTAGGGGGGAGATGTCTTATCGCCAACTGATTATCCAGGAGAAAATTAAATCCAAACATCATTGCATTAATCAAAAAATCAGTATCTTCCCCCCTTGGAACATTGGGATCAAAAGGAACAACAGAAAACAGGTTCCGATGGATAATCATGTTGCCCCCAAGTGCAAACGACGTTTTTTTCAATCTTGGACCTTTTCCAATGAGCTTGTCGAAGGTTTCATCCATTCTCTCATTTTTATCCCAATATTTCATCCAAGGATGAAATGATTTCTTAACCTTATAGCTCCCATCTGGATTGATAACATATCCTGTCACTCCAGAAACAATTCCACCATCAACGTTTTTACCTATAAACTCCTTGACTTTTGACATGAAATTTTGATCTTCAAAAACTTCATCATCATCAATAAGCACCGCAACATCAGAGCCCAGAACATGTGAAATGAATGTGCATAAATTTCGAATATTGGAATATCCGTGTAGATTAAGAAGAGCGGAATGATCCTTTTGCCCTTCATGCATAAACAGATCGTGAATTTGTCTAAGATGAGAATATCCAAAGACATATGTTTCAACATCTGGAGAAACTGATTTAATTATACCTGAAATCCTATTCTCCACCTGTTTTTCAATATCCTTTGAAGTAGAGGCAGCAATAATTACCAACCTAAACTCCTTATCCTTCAAAACATCAATACTGTTTATAGTTCTAGCTAAAGTACCATCCGTATCTAATGGAGTAGGATGATCATATACAGAATCACCCTCTTTCCAACCAATACTACTATCTCTAGACCAATAAGAAGGAATGACCATAGTAACTTTCAACGAATCATTATCCATCTAATCTTGCCTCCATTTATCTCCATCATCTTACTTAATTACCCTAATGGCACATAATACGTGAGACATAAAAACGTTTTTCA
>JAUWOO010000122.1 GCA_030612095.1 Thermoplasmatota archaeon
GATTCCGATTATCACAATAAAAAGAATGACGATAGAAATAACGTAAAGGTAGAATCCTAAACTTGGACCCCAACTGCAAGAAACTGATGGAACTATATCTTTTCCTGGAACGCTTACATCAAGGATTCCTTTTCCCATGAAGTTTCCCACTCCCACTTCGGTAAGCGTTGACATTCCAATGGAGAATATCAGGGTGGAGCCAACAAATGAAAGTGAAGCAAAAACCAAAGATAAGATGTAAAATCTCCTATGATTGAATGCTTTGAAAAACATGCCTGATGTGATTGATAAACAGCCCAATACGGAAAATATTGGAATTAGGCCAACATAGTCTCTGAATATATCTGGTAGAAATGCTAATTCTCCAGAAATGACGTCAGAAATTGTTGTTATTGTCACAAGCTCCAATGGAAGTAAAAACATGTGCGTTGATGTTTCTAATTGAGAGGAGGAACCGTGTAGCATCCACCATGGGGAAGCAACAGCCACAATTACAAGAGATATCGGCAGAATCAGTAGAAAATACATTTTGTCGTTTTTAACATATGAGAAAACAATAGAAATAGCCATTAAAATAATAGCAATAATGATCATTACTACGGGAAAAAATGGTTCAGATGTTGTTATAAAATCAAAGTTTCTTTCACCAAAAACATCAATCTCTCTTGCACCTATTAATTTATCTTCATCATAGATTTCAACATGATAAAAGCTAGGGGGGAGGGAGAATATCAATTTGGAATCTTCAGTTTGCGCTTCTAATTGTTTACTATTTCTTGATATTATTATTTTCGCGCTTTCTATTTGGGTACCTCGCGAGTCTAAGATTCTCAGTCTTATTTGAAATTCTGCTGGAAAATCAATGTCTAATTCCTTGTCTGAGTCTAAACGGATGTCTTTTTCTAATGAATATGATTTGTATTTTAGATTAAGTTGATATAACGACGGTGTAAGGTTTGAGAATGTATAGCTATTCACTGATTGTTTTTCCCCAGCGATTACTGTTGACTTATACATCTCACTGCTTGTAAGGACTGGATATACATCTACCTCTAGGGGCATACCCCAAATATCAAAAACATTTATCCTCAGATCATATCGTTCGATATCTATTGATTGTTTTTTAGGAATTATACTTGTTACATATCCTAATCTGATTGTGTCGTCATACACCACAAATCCATCGTATAAAATTTTAACAGCGTATTTTTCTGTTATGCTACATGGTGCCTTAAGTAGAGTATTACCTTTTTCATCGGTTTGATTTTTTGCCACTACGTTACCATTTTTAAGTAAAATCACTTCAGCATTTTTTACATCTTCATTATTTTGATCAGCTGTATGAACATACAATGCTCCTTCTATGCCGCAATGAACATGAGTTTTTGTATCATCACTTAATTCCAGCGTTGTGAATCCTATGTATTTTCTTTCTTTTCCAAAAAAGGGGTTCTCTTTGTAAATTTTGATTGTATACTCCCCCGGTTCCAAATCAGGAAAACTAATTTTTTTGAATAACGATGAATTTTTCCAGTCAAAAGAAAAAAGAGCTGCTGAGATTTGTTCAACAAAGGTTAATTTCTCTAATTCAGGAATCGGCTTCATTGGTAGTTTTACTGCTGTTCCTGAATAGACAAGTTCTTCGTTTTTATGGAGTTCAACATTAATATATGAAAAATCTATGCCCAGTAAAGCAGAAAGGGCTGACCCGAAGGGTGTTGATGCCGAAAGATGAACGAAAACCGATAATGTATGTTTTTCAGTTTCATCTGAGTCGTCAATAAACTCATCATTAGAGGGTGGTTTTATCTTTACGAGCTCTTGAAATATATCTGCCTCTTGTTGAACTATATTGAAACCACCGGTTTTTGAGGAGAAAAACTCTGCGTCGAATTCAACGACGAAATCTTCTGGTATTATAAGATCATGAATATCGCCAGTCTCATAAGAATTTCTACCAATCTGTATGGTGGCCATATTGTTTTCAAGTCCTGGAAGATGTGGGTAGTCCATCTCAAATGCGTTTACCTGGATTCCATCTCTTTCATCATTTCCTGATTTTACAACACTATTTGAACTTATAATCACAGAATGGGCGATTCCTGTATCCCCTTCATCAAATGAGATCCATGCTTTATTACCTAGATCAACGTCATCCTCGATACTTAAAACCCTAATATCTGGTTCCTCTGGTATGTATTCCGGGTCAGTATCTAAAGAATATTCTGTTATGCTATTCATTTCACTGAAAACATGCATATATGGCAGTATTTGGCCAAAATTTAAGTCTTCAATTGAATTGCTTTTAACACCACCGCATTGTATTGAAGCATAAGTCCCATCTGTATTTGACTCTGATTCGGCCTTGACTTCCTTTAATGTCTCATGTTTTACATGAACATGCATCCTGGTATTTGATGTTGGATTGTGATAGTATTTATATGTTGCAGTTGTTTGCAAATCATCTCTGTTTGATTTACTAACGATGCCAACTTCTACCATCAAATTTCCGTTTACAAATATCTCTTTTGAAACTAGATGTTGACTTGTAGAGCTATAATCAAATAATCCTTCGCCATAGCAATATTTGAAATCAAATGCTGCAAATAGATTTCCATTTTTTGGTTTAACTTCTGTGATTTTATCATTCATTTTGGTTATATGTTGGGAGGTATCATATCCCATAAATTGCCCCTCCTGGGCAATTGCATATATTATGTAGCCTTCATCGATTACTTTATAGAACTGTGATTCAAGAGGATATCCCGGTATTGGTTCATAATGGTAGAATGATCCCTCTATATCGATATGGTCGGGATAATCTGGAGAAGGTTTCTCAGAATCATCATAGTAAATGTAATATTGTTCATCTCCTGTGGCAAACTCAGGTATCAAAAAAACAATATTACAAGACTTGATTTGATTTTCACCAATATGTTCTAAATTGTATATCTGTGATTCAAGTTCATCCCAACTGTTCCCATTCAAACAGCAAATCCTTATGGAATGTTTATCTTCATTTTTTGCCCAGCAACTCTCGTCGAATTCAATTCTTGTGTCAATTGGTTGATATTTGGCAATATCTGAATTTGTGTCTATTGGTATATCTATCTCCTGGCGATGTGACCAACCATCATCCCACCATGAACCCTCATATGATAAATTAACAGGTGCAAGTATTAGCCATATGATAATCAATAAAAGGAAACAAACAGTCGATCTTTTTTGCATTGGTCTCAGCACTCTCTAACCTTTATGCATACTATATTATTATGCCTAGTATATAAATTATATTATCTTCTTATAAGACCAAGTTATGCCTTAAGCTAAAATAGCGTATAAAATTTCAAAACAGAAAATCCCTACTTCCTAATTTCCAATGGGCGTACAACATTTAAAAAGATATTTTCAAATAATATTTATATGTAATACTTTATATATAGTGTTTAAGCATGAGGAGAAATATCCTGGTTAAAAAATGTTTAGTATTTAGCATACTCTTTTTATTTATCCTTTCAGCAGTGACTTCAATGGCAACTGTCTATGATGTTAAACCAACTGATTTAGACATTTCAGAGCAGCCAACCATACCAGGTGATAACCCTACAAAGCCACCCCTTCTAAAAATCGAAAGTATTACGGACGGTCGTGGTTTAGACGTAGTGGTAAAAAACGATGGAAATATCGATGTATCAGACATCACATTGAGTGTCGATGTCACTGGAGGTTACATAATCAAAATCCCCACAACGCACTATAATATACCATTCCTTTCTGCTGGTGAGTCATTCGAGATTCATATAGATGTGTTTGGCATCGGACTTGGAATACTCGCCGAACTTCCTAAGATTATGATTACACCAAGCGCACCTCATGTACATGCTGAGGAACAGGGGATCGCTGCGAGAGTAATCGGGCCATTAGTCATAAAAATCAGCGATATTTTTAATGATCCCAGAGCATTTGAAGGATATACTCTGTTTAGTCCCGAATATTCTACAAACACGTATTTGATCAATAACAGTGGGGAAATCGTTCACACATGGGGGAGTAATTACATACAAGGTCTAGCTGTATATCTGCTGGAAAACGGGAATCTTATTCGTAGTGATCTTCCTGGTGCTAATCCAACCTTTCTATCTGGTGGGATTAGTGGGCGTGTTGAGATATTTGATTGGAATGGAACACTTGTCTGGTATTTTGAATACTCAACCAATCAATATTGTCTACATCATGATATTGAAGTGCTACCAAATGGGAATATACTAATGATTGCCTGGGAATACAAAACTGCTGCAGAATCAATTGCCGCAGGCCGTAATCCTGATTTATTACATGAGGGGGAACTATGGCCAGATCATATCATTGAGGTTGAGCCAACCGGTACCAGTGGAGGGGATATTGTTTGGGAATGGCATGTCTGGGATCATCTTATACAAGACTATGACTCTACGAAAGAAAACTATGGGGTTGTGGCAGATCATCCTGAATTAATCGATATCAATTTTGGCGGGAGACAAGCTGACTGGAATCATATAAACTCGATTGACTATAACGAAGAATTTGATCAGATATTATTAAGTTCACACAATCAAAATGAGATTTGGGTGATCGACCACAGTACTACTACTGAGGAAGCTGCAGGTCATACGGGTGGTAGATATGGAAATGGTGGTGATATTCTATACAGGTGGGGTAACCCACAAGCTTATCGTGCTGGAGGAAAAAATGATCAGAAGTTCTTCAGACAGCATGATGCACAATGGATTGAATCAGGATGTCCAGGTGAAGGAAATATTTTGGTTTTCAATAACTGCAATAAGGGCCAAGGTTATCAGTATTCTTCCGTGGATGAGATCATACCTCCTGTAGACGAAAACGGCAACTATTTCATAACGCCAGGTTCTGCATATGGGCCAAAAAAGCAGATATGGATATATACAGCTGAAAATCCAACTGATTTTT
The DNA here is from genome assembly GCA_030612095.1 of Thermoplasmatota archaeon. Taxonomy (GTDB): domain Archaea; phylum Thermoplasmatota; class E2; order DHVEG-1; family DHVEG-1; genus JAUWWG01. The sequence continues at coordinate 4,966 of JAUWOO010000122.1, forward strand.
TTTCAGGCCATATTTCTGGTGCCCAGAGACTCCCTAACGGAAATACACTTATTTGTAGTGGGGCTAACGGTATTTTCTTTGAAGTAACCTTAAATAAAGAGATCGTTTGGGAGTATGTCAATCAGCTTCCAAATTTGATTGATAATCATGTGTTTAAAATCTGTCGCTATGCACCAGATTATCC
>JAUWOO010000053.1 GCA_030612095.1 Thermoplasmatota archaeon
GGCGTGTTATACGTACTACTTCTAAGCCCCTTTTCGTGTCCACCACCATGCGCTATTGTTTGTAACTTCACACCATTTCTGACATAAAGAGCCCCAGCACCCTTAGGGCCATAAATTTTATGTGAAGAAAGTGCCAATAAATCAATATTTAATTTATTCACATCAATTGGAACTTTACCAACGGCTTGAACAGCATCAGTGTGAAAGATAACATCATGCCCTTTTGCTATTTTTCCAATCTGCTCCATTGGTTCTATGGTTCCAATCTCATTATTTGCAAACATAATTGTAATAAGAAAGGTATCTTTTGAAATGGCATCCCCAAGTTCTCTTATATCTATTAACCCATGTTTATCAACAGGTAAATATTTTACATTGAACCCAATTTTTTCCATATATCTACAGGTTGTAAGAACTCCAGGGTGTTCAATTGCAGAGGTTATTATATGAGTTCCCTTACTGCCCCTTTTTTCCTTATTGCGAAAGGCAATTCCTTTAATTGCAAGATTGTCTGATTCAGTCCCACCAGAAGTAAATACCATTTCATCTTCGTTAGCACAAATTATATCTGCTACTTTTTTTCTTGACTCTTCTACGGCATCAAACGCTTCTCTCCCAAAAGAGTGTATTGAGGAAGGATTTCCATAAAACCTGTCAAAGTAAGGCATCATCTCTTCAATAACTTCTTTGTCAACTGGTGTAGAAGCACCATAATCCATGTAAATTCTTTCCATTTTAACCACCTCACCCCATATCCATCATTCTCTTGAGGGGCATCTTTGCTTTTTCCATTATATAATCAGAAAGTTTTATCTTAGGTTCCAAGGTTTTGAGACTATTTAAGACTTTTTCCAAAGTTATCTTTTTCATGTTTGGACAAACCGCCCTTTTAAGCGGATAAAATATTTTATCAGGATTTTCTTTTTTCAATCTATAACACATATCCTTCTCAGTTCCAATAATAAATTCTTTTGAATTTGACTTTTTAGCATAATTTACCATACCATTTGTTGACAATGCATAATCTGCAAGATCTATAATCTCGAGCCGGCATTCAGGATGTACAAGTATTTCTGCGGATGGGTGTTTATTTTTGAGTTTCAGAATATCATCCTTATAGATGTTATGATGCGTTGAGCACATGCCTGGCCAGAGGATCATTTCTTTTTCAGGGACAAGTCGTTGTATATAAGATCCTAGATTTCTATCAGGTACAAAAATTATTTTGTTGGAATCTACAGCCTTTACAACTTTTTCACCGTTTGCCGATGTACAACAAATATCAGACATTGCCTTGATTTCTGCAGTTGTATTTACGTAAGAAACTACTTCTGCACCTGGATTAGCTTTTATTAATTTTTTAAGACCTTCTTCATTCACCATGCCAGCCATAGGACACTTTGCGGTTATATCTGGAATTATGACATTTTTATCTGGATTCAGAATCTTTGCAGATTCTGCCATAAATCCAACACCACAAAACACGATATTCTCAGCTTGTGTTTTTGTAGCCGTTTTTGCAAGATCTAAAGAATCTCCTAAAAAATCGGCAATATCTTGAACCTCAGGAATTTGATAGTTATGCACCAAAATAATGGCATTGTGCTTCTCCTTTAGCTCCTTTATTTTGCTTGCTGTTTCTTTGTTCATAACGGAAAAACCTAACCAGTTTTTCTTTACCCATATAACAATATCTAAAATAAAGATTACCCTTTTATTTATGCAAAACCATTATATCAATGATATGAGATATCCATAATCAAAGGATGGATGGATTATGGACGTAATTTCGTTAATTATAGGATTTGCCATAGGTATGATTGTAGTGGGCATTGCAATTGAGCTTGGAACAAAGAGAACAACTGGAACCGCACCTGCTTCTAGACATGCGAAGAAGTGGAGCATATCTGAAATCGCAAATCCGCGTATCATGGCAGAACACATGGGAGATATTGAAATTCCAAGAAATTCTAAAGTATTGGTAAATGTGTATAGAGACAAGGAACTGCTGAAAGGATTAGATGTCAAGGAACATGGAGGAATAAAAGGGAATTTCATCATTGGTGATGATAGGGCACTTATTCTAGCAGGGCCCGTAAAAAAGGATGAGGTAGGTTTTTGGACCGTAGAAAAAGAAATCGTTAAAAAACTGAATGATGAGTTTGAAGAGATGTGGGCCAAGGGCACAAGGATGATAGAACAGGAAAAATGAGGAGTATACTGGCATTCTCACCAAGCTAGAAAATTAGTTTTCTGAACCTTTAAGGGCAAATTCGCATTCTCATTATCTATCTTTTTTCATTCCAACAGGAGAAATCAAAAATAAAACACCGGTAAATAAGCAGTTCGAATCCCTGCTCGGGTCCTTTTATTTCAAATTAGAAGCCCCCCACATATTTACATTTATACTTTTAATGCATCACAGTAAAAATTTCATTATCCTCATCGAGTTCTAATTTATAATCTTCCAGTTTTAAATGTCCCTTAAATATACCTTTCTTGTCAACTAATTTTATAGTTGTAAAGTTTTCAGAAACACTTTCGACTTTACCATATAACCCATTGTGATTTTTGATTTTTACAAAATCGCCTATTTGAACTCTCTCTTTCACAAAACGGTAAAATTAATACACCCTCAAATATCTTTGCATGTTTCTTATACCTGTTGGACTTCAGTGAGAACACTTTGAGAACCTTGATTGTTTATATATTCCTAAAGAAATGTTTCGTGGCATACTTAGAGAAGGAGTTGTATTTGGAATTATAGAATGGTGGGGAGAGTAACAGAGAATTATACAACATACTAGCGGTTTGAAGAATCGACATATTAAATGAAAAAATCCTGTTTTTCAGATTTTAAATGCAAAGCATCCGAATCAGAATCTTTTAAATACGACATTTCAATCCACAAACAAGAGATTATGACGCTAGTGATACCATTGCAGAAGGAATTAACCCCTTGCAATTTTCTGATTAAACTAGTTAATCTCGATGCAACCTTGTGTGAATCATGTTGAATCTGATTGGAGTTGCCATTGCATTCACTGTTGTAATTCTTTTAATTAGAAAAAGATATAATTTTGGTATTTCATTAATTTTAGGTTCACTCATTATTGGCATATTTTCATTGCAGACAATTGAATTTGCTGATATCCCCAAGGCAATGCTTGAAGCAACCATTTATCATTTTGAGGACCAGCCCTTACAGTCAATTGTTTATTCCTTTGATTATCATCAGTTATATGCAGAAACTATCGAGCTTGCATTGTTGATGACTTTGATTTTCATACTTGCAAAATTAATGCAAGAAACAGGTGCCATCAAAAAGTTAATCGGCAGCCTGAGAACGTTTTTTTCCAATGGTGGTACACTTGGAGTAATCCCTGCAGTATATGGGCTCATGCCTGTTCCAGGCGGTGCACTATTTTCTGCACCAATGATGGATGAAGAAGGAGATAAATATAAAATAAACAAAGACGAGAAAAATTTTCTAAATGTATGGTTCAGACACATCTGGTTTGCAATATACCCCATATCTTCAGCGATGATTCTCATCTGTAGTGATAAATTCTCAAACATCAACATCTATTATTTAGTAGCAATCAATATTCCTGCATTTATAGCATCAATTGCCATAGGTATTTTCTACCTTAGAAAATTTATAGAAAAGGCACCAAAGCAAGAAAAGAATACAAAAAAGGATTATTCTGGTCTTGTTTATCTTTTACCACCAACAGTTCCTCTACTTTTCTACGGACTTTTACAATTCTTGGATTTTCCACAGATTAGATCTTTTCTCATTGGAATAATTTTTAGCACTATTCTATTATATTTCATAACAAAAATCAAACCTAATGAATTCCTGCAAATCATCAAAAAATCGCTAACATGGAAACTTGCACTGGCAATATTTGGCATCATGATTTTTAGAGAGATGTTTGAAACATCAGGTGCGACCATCCTAATTGCTGATATTATTGGAGGCCTACCATTTCCAGCGATAATAGTAATAATAATTATACCAATCTTGTTAGGTGTACTAACTGGTTATAATTTAGGAGCAGTGGCACTCTCATATCCTCTAGTAGAACCTTTCTTCCAATTTACAGGAATAAATATTGTGGGTCTTACAAGCATAATATTCATCAGTTCTCTCGTGGGCTATCTTATTTCACCGATTCATCTTTGCAATGTACTGAGTAGCGAATATATGAAAACAGATACAACACGCATGTACAAAATGTATATTCCATCAGCAATCTTTCTACTACTGGTACAAACCATATCTATGATGCTAGTATTTGCTATTTAGAGACAAACCTTTTAAAAACTTGATATTTTCCCTAATTCCATGGACCGACCAGACATACTCAAAAATTTGAAAAATCCCGAGTTTTATGGATCTGATGTAAAGTCAGTTAGTATTCTACAAACCCATATCTCATTTGTAGCTTTAACTGGAAAATATGCATACAAAGTGAAAAAACCGGTAAATTTTGGATTCCTTGATTTCTCCACCCTTGAAAAAAGAAAATATTTCTGTGAAGAGGAAATGAAATTAAACAGAAGGCTTTGCCCCGATATTTACCTTGAGGTTCTCCCCATTACTAGAAAAGATAATAAACTTGAATTAAACGGAGATGGGGAAATAGTTGACTATGCTCTGAAAATGAGAGAATTTCCCCAAGAAGAGATAATGGCAAATCTGATAAAGCAAGGAAAAATCCATGAAGAAACAATCGAGGAAATTTGCGACATTCTGATTGATTTTTATAATTCTGGAATGAACTCCAAGGAAATTGATAATTATGGAAAACTTGAGGCAGTCAAACAAAACATCAACGAAAACTTCGAACAAACGCAGTCAGTAGTTAATGTAACCATCCCAAAAGATGTGTATGCATACATTAAGGATGTATCAACTAAATTTTTTGAAGAAAAGAAAGCAGTCTTTGAAAAACGAATAAAAGGAAAACATATACATGATTGCCACGGAGATCTTCACTCAGGAAACATAGTTGTATCTGATAACAACATATATATTTTTGATTGTATTGAGTTTAACAAACGATTTAGATATTGTGATGTTGCTTCGGACATAGGATTCTTAGCAATGGATCTTGACTATCTTAATCATCCATATCTTTCGAGTTATCTGATAGATAAATATGTTGAGAAAAGCCATGATGAAGGTATCTTTGATGTATTAAACTTCTACAAAAGCTACAGGGCATATGTCCGAGGAAAGGTTCTTGGATTTAGGTTAAGCGACCAAAACATCCTTGAGGAAGAGCGGGAAAATACGATCAAAACAGCAGAAAAATACTTCGACTTGTCTCAGTACTATGCATCACTATTTTCCCTTGATTTAAAAAACAAAAAGCCACTACTTTTTATTGTAAGTGGACTAAGTGGAACTGGTAAGTCCACCATGTCGTTGAAGATTTCTGTTGATTATCATGCACACTACATTAATACAGATACTATTCGAAAGGAGCTTGCTGGTATAGATAAATTCGAAAAACATCATGATGAAATTAATACGGGGCTTTATTCTCCAGAAAAAATCGAGCATACTTATGAAAAAGTAATGGAAAAAGCAGAATATCTACTTAAGAAAGGGGAAAACGTTGTATTGGATGCAACTTTTCAAAAGAAGAGTTACAGAGATATGGCAAGGAAAATTGCAGAGGGAAACGATGCTATTTCAGTGCTAATTCAATGCACCTGCCCTGAGAACATAGTAAAAAAATGGCTAGAAGAACGTCAAAGGAAAAAGACCGTTTCAGATGGACGATGGGAAATTTATCTAAACCAAAAAGAAACATTTGAATCATTTACTCCCAAAGAAAAACATATCAAAATAGACATTTCGGAAGGATCATATGATGCAAGAATGGATTCATTTAAAAAGATACTTGCGACTATCGATGAGGGTAAATAATGGAAATTTTGGGGTATTTTATTGATCTAGATGAAACAGTGCATACAATTAAAGATAAAGGATACAAGACAGTAGCATTGCAAATTCCAGAGGGATTAAAGGGAAGTACATCAAAAATTGTAGAATTTATAGAAAAAGAAGCAACATGTACCACGATAATTTTAGCAGATCCTTGCTTTGGTGCCTGCGACATTGCAAACTATGAGATTAAAAATTTGGGTGTCGAGTTTGTTATACAGATAGGACATACACCCATTCCAAATCTAGAAAATATTTTGATTCCTACCACTTTTGTTAACGCTCTTTCATCAAGGGAGGTAGCCCAAGCTGTTGAAAAATCAATACCTCTTTTAGATGGTACAAGAATTGGCATTGTTACAACTGCGCAACATCTGCATACATTAGATGACGTAGAGAAAATTTTGCAAAAACATAATTTAGAACCCATTATATCTGATGGAGACAAGCGAATATCCAACAAAGGTCAGATTTTAGGATGTAACTTTTCTGCAGGTATGAACATTGTAGATGAAGTAGATTCGTTTTTGTTTATTGGAAGTGGTAACTTCCATCCAGTCGGCCTTCTCTTAAGTTCCAAAAAACCAGTAATTGCGGCTGATCCATATACTAATTCTGTAAAAAAACAGGAATTAGAAGATTTAAAAGACACAATCCTGAGACAGAGATACGGAGCCATTGCCAACTCACAAAATGCTAAAAAATTTGGGATACTCATCGGTATGAAAAAAGGTCAACAACGGGTAGAACTGACACATAAAATTAAAGATATGCTTGATTCTGTTAATAAAAAATCATTACTTATAGCAATGGAAAATTTTTCACCCACTTCACTGCAGGGATTTAGAGATATTGATTGTTTCATCTCTACATCGTGCCCAAGGATTGCAATTGATGATTATCTGCAGTACAAGACACCGATTTTAACACCGGCAGAATTAGAAATCGTTCTTGGCATAAGAAAATGGGAAGATTACATATTTGATCAGATAGGGGAATTAAAAGTGGACCTGAAAAAGCCCGCATAATTGTATCGGAACAAGATTTGGGACGAATGGTTTTTGATAGCTTCTTACAATTAGAAAAACTGATCTTAGAATTAAGATTGAGAAAGATCTAACCTACCCATTTACCAGTTATTCGCTTATGTATCGTATGACACATGTGATGTTCTTCTTGGCTTCCAAAAACCATTAGATTAACCGGATCATTATTCAGTTTATCTCCGTTAATATGGTGGACTACTTCCCCTGGTCTTAACTTTCTGCCAAGTTTCTTCTCCATTACCCACCTATGAACAAATCTCCGAGAATCGAGGAATTTTCTGTATCCATTTTTATCGATGTATGTTCTAGGATTTGGATTGTACGGCATCTCATATCGTGTTATTTTCTAACATTTACTATATATAAACTTACAGTGTCAAAATGCCAAAATGGAAACATGTCCTTGAGACATAGGCCCTATTGAGGTAGGGGGAGCTGAGATTGAGAAAGGCATAACTCCCGATTTACTTTTTAGATCTTAATATTTCTTCTAATGTGATATACTTGTTCAACAGAACGCCATTTCTGAGTCTGTTGAAACCCACGCCTCCTGTTATAAGAAGTGGGCCCGAAGAGATTTGAACTCTTGACCTCCCGGTTATCAGCCGGGTGCTCCAACCAACCTAAGCTACGGGCCCAGTGAAAGGACGTATTGCAGTTTTCCTATAAAAATGCATATGCCAATGTAGTTTTTTATAATAATTTGTTGTTGCATATTGAAATTAATAATGGATATAGACAGTTTCCAACTAGCCATTACCTTATCTAAAAGTATAAATAATATTATGACCATTATTTAGAACTACAAGTTTATTAAATGATGGCATAGTTATGAAAAATGATTATTTATCAATAATTATAATTTTGCTTCTTATTTTTCCTAGCTTAAATGTTGTAGCTCTTAGTCTTGAAGAACCTAGTAATATGAAACTTTTTCAAATTGAGGAGGTAACTTGTTTTTCTGAATTAAAATATAAATCGGAAGGAGAATATATCTCCGTTGATCTTGATGAATCATCAACATTTTTAATGAAGGCTGGAAAACCAATGTTACCTGTTTACACAAAAACATATACTTTTCCCATTGGAACGAAAATTTTGGATGTTAACGTTACAATTCCTGCCATTACTCAGGAATCCATCTCTAGAAAAATTAAACCTTCACCTGAACCGATACTAAAAAATTCTGTGGAAAAACCAAACATTAGACATCAATTAGGGGAAAAAAATTTTGAGGACGTAAGTATTTATTCCAGCCCAGATCTCTTTCCGGACAAATGGTACGACTATAATATAGGTCGTGGTCTTGATGACGAGGAACCTGCTATTTTCCTTACAATCCGTTTTTATCCTGTACGTTATTCTCCTGCTGAAAACATTCTATTTAGCACAAACAATGTTGATTTAGAGATAACATATGAGGAACCAGAAGAATCAATAATTTTTTCTGATGATTACGACATGGTGATCATTGCTCCTAGAAAATTTTGTTTAAAGCTTTTACCTCTCGTCATTCACAAAAATAAAAATGACATATCTACACTCCTAAAGACAACTGAAGGAATATACAACAAATATGATGGCCGAGATAATCCGGAGAAAATAAAATATTTTATCAAGTATGCCATTGAGGAATGGGGAGTAAAATATGTTTTACTGGTGGGTGGTTTGAAAGGTCAAAGAAATGACTGGTATGTCCCCGTTAGGAAAACATGTAATGATGATGGGTGGGAATCAGGTTACATAAGTGATCTTTATTATGCCGATATTTACGATGGCATGAGTAATTTTTCTAGTTGGGACACCAATGGTAATGATATTTTTGCCGAGTGGTATTATGAGGATGAGTTAAGAGATATTATTGATTATTATCCAGATGTCAATGTTGGCCGTCTTGCTTGCCGTAATGGAAACGAAGTTAGCATTGCAGTAGATAAAATCATCACCTATGAGAATAGATTAAAACTTCTACCCTGGTATAACAAGATGATAATTGCTGCAGGGGATACCTTTCCATCTCCAAATTCCAACTACTATGAGGGGGAGATTGAAACAAATCTTTCAGCAAGTTACATGGATACTGCAGGATTTACGATAGAAAAACTTTGGGCATCAGAGGGCACTCTCAGAAATCATAAGATTATTAGGACAATTAGAAAAGGTGCAGCATTTGTACATTTTGCTGGACATGGGAATCCATTTTTTTGGGGAACTCATCCACCTAACGATTATGATACGTGGATTAATGGTCTTAGAAATTTTCAGATGGATGATTTAAGAAATGGTTATAAGCTTCCCGTTGTAGTAGTTGGCGGATGTCATAATAGTCAGTTCAATGTGACCCTATTAAACATCTTTAAAGGATTTAAAAATGAGGGGTTAAACTATCTTAATTATACGTTTTGGTTTATGGATTGGGTTCCTGAATGCTGGGCATGGAAAATGATAAGTACCAGAAATGGAGGCGCTATTGCTACAATAGGAAACACTGGTCTTGGATATGGATATGGGGGTGAAGCCACTCTAAATGGTCTGGGTGGATGGATTGAGCCACGATTTTTCTATAATGTTGGGATACAAGAGAAAACACAACTTGGCCAAGTCCATAGTAAAACAATAAGTGATTTTATTGATAATTTTGATGTAAATGATAAATATGGACAGATAGAACGGAAAACAATTGAACAGTGGGTTCTACTTGGAGATCCAAGTTTAAATATAAATTGATGGAATTGCTTGAATTTTTTTGAATGGACACACTATAGTTTCCCTCAATTGGGTGCAACAAAATAATCGTATAAAAAATATAAAAAAGTCGACCTATGCGTCAAAATGTATTTTTCTATAAATATTTATCACGAATAAATTTTTTTCATGAATATAAGAGTTAAACAACATCCTACGCCGAAAATATTGGCCACAATTACTGCCAAAGCACCTAAGAATAACCCATAGATAAACCACAAAGTCATGCCAGCCGTTAAAACAATAGGCATAAGGTAAGAAACATCTTCAAGTTTTTTTGTCCGATATCCTCTGACCAATTGAGGTATAAACCCCGCTGAGGTTACAGCCCCTGCAACTAATCCAAAGAGTTCTAATGCCGTGGAATCCATAGAAACATATCATTCATCTAAAATAGCATATTAAATCTTTCCAAAAAGGTACGAATAAGTTTTTGTATGAAAATACTAATGCACGTTCTTGTTTGGGCCCGTAGGGTAGCTTGGCATCCTTGTACCTTGGGGTGGTATAGACTTGAGTTCAAATCTCAGCGGGCCCACTGTCATTTCTCTGAAAAAAATTGTTAGATCGGCTATTTTTGCAGTAATTGAATTATTAATGATTTTTACTTCATTTGTCTTTAAGGTGATCTATAAATGAGCATAGCTACAGATAATAGATGGAGAACGCAAAAAGCCCAATTACATATAAAAATAAAAAAAAGAGATTTTATAAAAAAAGAAAAAACGTGTAATGTTTTTCTAACCTTTTTATTAAAATCTTTTTGGTTTATGTTTCTGATAACATTCCCTACAATAAACAGGCCTGCTACCATCTGGTTTAAAAGGAACCTCAGTTTCTTTTCCACAATCTGCACAAGTAACCTTATGCATTTCTCGCGGTGGTCCTCTATTTTCTCGATACATTTTCAATTTCCTTCTTATGAACCCATACTTATTCAATGAGTTCTTGCTCCAAGG
>JAUWOO010000064.1 GCA_030612095.1 Thermoplasmatota archaeon
ATGCCTGATGTTTGAGGTGCTGTCGGAAGTTCTTTTGCTCTTCATATTTTTCGTAGGTAGCATCAAATATTTCTATACGTCCACCTCGCATCTCAAATATCCTATCAACAAGATCATCCAAAAGATATCGATCATGCGAAATTATCATAATCGCTCGTGGAAAATCAACCAGTTGTCGCTCCAACCATTCAATTGTTTCAATGTCAAGATGATTTGTTGGTTCATCAAGTAAAAGAAGATCGCATTCTTGAGATTGAGCCAAAACACTAGCCAAGGCAAGTTTTTGACGCTCTCCACCAGATAGAATGCTAATTTTTGAATCTAGCGACAGTTTCCCCGATCCAATCTCCTCAATAATATCCATTGCATCTTCGAGACGTGAAGTATTATCGACTCGCCCATCAGACATCTGAAGTTTTTGAATTTTCTCAAGTATTTCCTCATATTCGGACGAATCATAGATTGCAGGATCTTCTAACTGTGATTCATATGATTTGATCTGTTGTTGAATGCTATCTGTTTGTGCTGTCTGTACTAAAAATTGATGGGCAGTTAAATTCTGGGATCGCATAGCTGTTTGTTCCAAATATCTAACCCGGAGATTATCTTTAAACCATAATTCTCCATCGTTTGGCCTCACCAGCCCTAAAAGAATTTTAAAAAGTGTAGTTTTCCCACAACCATTTGGTCCAATTACTCCAATACAGTTATCCGACACCACTTCAAAGGATGCATTATCAAATAATAATTTACCCTCAATTGTCTTTGACAAATCACGGGTTCGAATTAAGACGTCCATTTATATGACCATAAATTTCTATTGTAAAACATTTTAGATTTTCATGTTTAATTTTCTTTTAATCTCTTTTTCATAAATGATTCTATGTTGTCAAATGCTCTTTCTAGCGTTTCCATCTGCGGCAGAATAACTGCCCTAAAGTGTCCTTTGCCATAGGTAGAAGAAAAACCTGAACCATGAACAACCAAAACGCGTTCCTCACGTAGAAGATCCAAAACAAATTCTTTATCGTTCTTCCAAATTCCTTTATTCATAGCTTCGATCTTTGGAAATATATAAAATGCCCCCTCGGGTTTTGCGGTAGAGATACCCTCTATTTCGTTTAAACGTTTATATGAAAAATCACGACGTTCTCTTAATTTTCGGTTCATCTTTTCAATGTGATCCTGTGGACCTTTTAACGCCTGGATACAAGCACGTTGACAAACTGAGTTTGCACATAATCGTGAACGAGCTATACGCATAAAAGCCTCTTCTATCCTATCAAGTTCATCAGAATGATAAAACATTACATATCCCATCCGCCATCCTGGTACTAAGTAAACTTTTGAGAAACCGTTAAATGTTATAATGGGTACATCTTTAGCAAGTGTTGCTGTTGCATGTTGCTCCCCATCAAATGTTATGTCATCATAAATCTCATCAGATATAACTGGAATGTTATACTCACCTGCAATATCAATAATTTCTTTTATAACTTTTTTTGAGTATAATGCACCTGTCGGATTATTGGGATTTATAATCACAATACCTTTAGTACGATTTGATATCCTTTTACGAATGTGTTCTACATCTGGTTGCCAACCTTCTTCCTCAATGCATCGATATGCTATTGGTTCTGCATCATTGAAACGTGCGATAAGCCCATATTGTGGGTACGTGGGGCCAGGTATCAAAAGCTCATCACCAGGATCAAGTGAGGAATTAAGAAGGATTTGAAGAGACTCAGTAACACCTGTGGTAATGCAGATATCTTCGGGATTGTAAGTAACGTTGTTTCTCCTCCGTTCACGTTCAACTATTGCACTTCTAAGCTCAAGACATCCTTCGGAAAGAGAATATCCATTATGCCCTTCATTGGCAGCTTTATAGAGTGCATCTTTCATATGTTGCGGAGTGTCAAAATCATATTTATTCGGATCGCCTATGTTAAGATGCAAAACTTCTATACCTTTTTTTTCTAATTCCTTTGCAGGCAATACCACATCCCTTATGGCATAAGAAACACCGTGGGAACGTTTAGATGCTTTAATCATAGATATCGTGACATGGTATTCACAAGAGTAATAAATATTTGATGGTGAAAAAAGTATTTTAAATAACTTGTTAAGAATTGTACCATTGCCCACAAATCGTCAGATTCAATATTGACTCTAGATGAGATTACTATCTATACTCTCAGAGGACCCACTGGCAGTCAATAGTCCCTGTAAAGCCTTATGGTATTTTTTAGGTTGAGAATCAAGAAGTTTCTTTGCATGTTCCTTTAGAAATTCGCCGTACTCTATCTCTATCTGCGAATATTTCCACTTCTTGTCTTTGCCTTTTCCAAAAACCAGCAAAAATGCATATGCAAGTGATTTTCCCTTAGGAGTATCTGGTCTTTTCTTTATTTCTGCAAGGGTCTTTTTCTCCCCAAATGTTTTGTATGTCCTTGCAATATGATCAGCAAAGTTGGCCAAAGGTGGAAGCGCCTTATATTTTGGAAGCCGAGACAATATTTGCTGTCGCGCCTCATATTTAAAGACAGCCTCTAAAATATCAGATGGTGTATCATCAAGAGAAAAGAACTTCCCTGCCATCTCCTCATCACCAAGTATCGAGTCAATGGCATCCAAACCATATTTTTTCCAGAAAATTTCAAGTACCTTGTTGGGAGTTACCTTGTTTAATACAACAGGTTCTTCAATCTTTTCAAGAATAAATTCCAATCCCCTCTGTTCAAATTTGTTTGGCTTTAGCGCTTCTATGAATCTACTTATATCTGTCCCATATGAAATACCATCAAGTATCAATAATTTTTCTTCAGACTGTTTAAGTGATTCTTCCTGTCGCTCCTTATTCTTTCTGATAAATTGAAGATCAGTTAACTTACCTGATAGGTAATCATCCAAATACTGTGTTTCTTGCTCAGATATAGATTCATTTTGTTTTACGACCTGGCCAATCACATCTATTGAAAAATCATTTGATATATCTGTTTCTATAAGATATTTAGTTATATTAAAAATCGTATTCTTCGTTGATTTGGCGCAGTCCTCACATACTGCAATAGAGACATCTGCAGATTTCCAATATATTTTAAGATAATATTTTTTCAAAAATTGTTTCTTTTTTATGGCTTCTACATTAATATCCCCGCAGGTTGCAACACCACTTTTATATGAAAAACCTGTTTTACCAATTACAAAATCAATAAACTCCCCAGGGGGTTTTGCCTCTGAACCAGTAGAAATAAATCCATTGTCCCATGAATATATGTGCAACCCTCTTTTCAACGCCACGTCTTTTATACCAAGCAATCTTAATAGCGGATCATCAAAATGCTGTACCGCAATGAGTTTTTCTCTTTCTGCTCTCCCCCTCTGTGCATAAGTTATGTCCCCAGTAGGCATTTTTGCAACAGCAAGGTAAGGCGCTTTTTCAGAGTGAGCAATCAGAAGCGTTCCTGCAAGGGCCCCATCGAGGCTTCGTTTATTCGACAACTTCTCAAGTTTTTTAGAATCATCGCTAAATCTATCAATTTTATCCAAGCTTTTTTTTATTTTTTCAAAATATTTTCGGGAGTAGTCATCTGTATAATCAGGTAATATAAGATACGGATCTTTTTTTAACTTTTTCGCATTTTCCACAAGTCTTTTTTCCAGTGATTTAGCAGCAGTTCTTGCAAAAGTTCTTGCCCGTCTAATTTTTTTTGCCATTATAAGGACCCCATCATGAGAGAATATTAAAGTATGTCGCCCCAATTTAGAAAATTATTATTGGAACTACCGGCTATCAAGTTGTGGTATAAATGGATGTATATGAAAACATTGAAGGGCTCATCAGAAAAGGAACGCAGGCTATACAATCAATCAGATCGCCCACATGATGGAATTTTACATACAACACAATGATAAGGTGAAATAAAACGTGACTGAAGGAGATAAATAGTCAAGAAAAAGTTTATATTTGTAGCTGATATTATATTTTACAGAGACCATATTATGAATAAAATATATATAGTGTTGATAGCGGGAGGTATTATCCTTAGTGGAATTGGAACTGTTGCTTTAACAGATAATTCAATTTATAATGTTAAAAACCTGAAAGAATCATTTGTTATCTCAGAACCTATCATCAAAGATGTGGGCCAATATGTGACGGTAAATCTAGAAGAAGCAACTTCTTCTCTTTTACATGTGGGAAAACCTGTGTTACCAGTGGTTACACAAGTATTTACATTACCATTTGGATCAAAAATTAGTCACGTTGATGTAGTTTTTTCTGAAGAAAACGAGATTATATTGCCTAAAGAGGTATTGCCCGGTTCGGAACCTGTTCCAGTATCAGTTGAATTAAAGAGTGAAAAGAAACCTATGAAGGATCCCACGGTGTATAGAAGCGCAGAATTGTATCCATCTTGTAGATATAGCTATACTACGGGGGCTGGTTTAGATAATGAGAATCATGTTATTTATCTTACTGTCAGATGTCATCCGGTTAGATATTCCCCTGAGCAAAATATGCTTTACTACAATGAAAAAGTCGAAATTGATGTGCTCTATAAAGAGCCCATGATTCTGACAGTTTTTCCTAATGAATATGATCTAGTAATCATTGCACCAGAGGAGTATTCAGCAGGAATTCAGCCATTGATAGATCATAAGAGGAGCCATAATGTAAATACTATATTTAAGACCACTGAGGAAATATATTCAGAGCATAATGGCCGAGATGAATCCGAACAAATTAAGTATTTCATTAAAGATGCAATTGAAAATTTTGGTGTTTCCTATGTTTTACTTATAGGAAGTGTTTATAAACTTCCCATGAGAACAAGTTCTGTTCTACTGTGGAATCAATGGAAACATGATACACTTACTGATTTATACTATTCAGATGTATATGATGCAGAAGGCGAATTTTGCAATTGGGATTCGAATAATAATAATAAATTCGGAGAAACAGGAGAAGATCAATTAGATCTTTACCCTGACGTACATATAGGGCGGCTTGCTTGTGATGAATTTAAAGAGGTAGAAACAGTAGTCGATAAAATCATTCATTATGAAGATGAGACTTTTTATCAAGATTGGTTTTACGATATGATCTTTATTGGCGGAAACACATTTCGATGGAATCCAGGAAATGAGGGGGAAGAAATCAATGAGATTATAATGGATATTATGTCTGATTTTGATCCATCTGCTGTGATTTGGACGTCGAAAGGTAACTTTAATCGGAAGGAACTTTCTATGGCCATTAATGAAGGCGCTGGATTTTTAGATTATTCAGGTCATGGATTTGAACATGGAATGGGCACATATCCCCCAATTGGCCAGAGATTGAGAACATACCTTACACTATATATCAAGGATCTCGTGAATGGATATGAACTGCCCATTATCTTTTTTGATGCATGTCTTACTGCTAAACTTGATTTTGTCCTCGATGATCTTTTGAGCTACAAAGGATACAAACCATTTAAGATGCTTTACCTCCTCCCAGGTATTGACAAAGACATGAAACTACCGTGTTATGCATGGTATTTCGTTAAACATGAAGGCGGTGGGGCAATTGCCACAATAGGGGCAACCCGAACAGCATTTGGAGGGGTAGACTCAGGTGCAGGAAAAATGTCTATTGAGTTCTTTAAAACTTACAAAAGTAGCGAGATGCTTGGTCAGATGATGACAAAAGCTCAAAATGCATATATCACTGATGTACCGTCCGATGAATTCACGGTTGAAGAATTCACACTCCTTGGTGATCCAAGCTTAAAACTTGGTGGGTATCCGTAGTTGATTTTCCCCAAATTTTCTTCTCTCTTTTATTTTTCTTAACCTGAGTTCAATAACAAGTGATTTAATAAAGAGACAGATGTTTCGAAAATGATGTATTAATGATAAGGTGAATTAGTATGGCTAAAAGTAGTAAGAAACAAATTTATGAAGATGAATTGAAGGTTATCGCTGAACTACAAAAAAATGCAAAGGAAAGCATCGACATCATAGCTAAAAGATGTGGTTATTCGAGGCAGAAAGTATGGAGAATTATCAATAGATTAGAAGAAAATAAAACGATTTGGGGATATGCTGCAGTAGTTAACGAGGAAAAACAAGGACTAAAAAGCTATATGATTCTAATCAAAAGAACAACCTTACCACTTGATAAAAAACTGGCTGATAAAATAATTACACGACAATTAGAGAACTCGGCATCAAAAATAGATATTAAAATTGAACACAGCATGTTTACTCATGGTACTTTTGACTGGGTTATATGTTTCGAAGCTAAAGATGTGAAACAAGCAAAAAAATTCTGCGAGGTTGTTAATGAAATTTATTGGGGATATATCGCAGAATTACATATGATGGAGGCTTTGTTTTCAATCAGGAAACAAGGGATATTAAACCCAGACATACAAAAGCTAAAAGAATTCTTATAAAGAAACATTGTATTTGGAATCACAGTTAGGCGGATTAGAATGAAATGTATGGTATGTGAATATTTTAGAAAGAGAAAAGACAAGAAAACAAAGCAGGATGAATCAGAAGAAAGCAAGGATAAATAATGTGACTTTTCCCGCCTTGGTTCAACAACATCAATTGATTCTATAATGATTTTGTCCCCAGGCTAGAAGTTATATAGGTTGCATACTTGTTTTGGAATTGCACTTGCATAGCTGCCATTAATCTCACGAAGTTTACGTTCCATACTAAAATCTCCATTTTAGTATTCTACGAAACAAACGATGTTTCGTATCCATATTGAAAATCATGTGAAATTATATATGAATAGTTACGTTTATGGGGTTGTGTAATATGTCAGAAAAAATAAACTCTCCGTCAATGAGTGTATATGAAACCATACTCTCAAGAAGATCGATAAGACGCTTTCAACAAAAACCGATAAATATAGAACTTCTTAGAAAGTTTGTTAATGCTGCAAGGGTAGCACCGTCTGCCGCTAATCTTCAACCTCTAGAATTTTTTATCGTGACTGAAAAGGATATGTGCTCTAAAATCTTTGAGACAATAGGTTGGGCAGGATATATAAAACCTGCATGGAAACCAGACAAGAACGAACGGCCAACTGCATATATCGTCATACTTGTTAAGGACATTACCAACAAATATTATTTAAGAGATGTTGGCCTGGCTTCGGAGAATATTGTACTTGCAGCTGAAGAAGAGCACATTGGAAGTTGTATTCTGTGCAAAATTGAAAAGAACAAGATCCAAGAGATGCTTAAAATTCCAGATACATTGCATGTCGATTCGTTGATTGCATTAGGTTATAAAGCGGAGCAAGTAGTTGTGGAGGATTTTAAAGATTCTGTCAAGTATTGGAGAGATAAAAACGAAGTTTTACACGTCCCAAAACGAAAGTTAAAAGATATAATCTATGTAAATGAATTTTAAAGGGTGAAGAATAGAAGAGTTCGATAATATTTTACGTAAATAATCATGTGTCTTTTCATGTTGAAGGGTAACAGAGAATAAATTAGAATTGACTGACAGACGCAAATTAACATATTTTTAAAAATTTAAATAAGAGAAATGTATGGGAGGTGCACGATGATAAATGAAACAACGATAGTTGAATTCATCTGGATAATCATTTTGACAATTTACACTGTGTCTATTACATTCCTGACAAAAAAGACTTATGATTTAATGGTAAACAAAGGTATTAAAAAAAGGGATGCAGTTTATTATAACAGAAAAATAGTCCATATACTTGCTGGAGGCGTTATTGCCCTAATAGTTCCCATTGTGTTTTCCTCTTCCATCTATCCTTTGTTCTGCGGTCTATCTATAACAATAATCACCTACCTTTCTCACAAAAGGAGGAGGGGGAAAATACTTTACTGGTTTCAGACAGAAGACAATCTAAATGATGTCAGCTTTTGTTTTATGTGGGGCATTACTATCTTTGTTCTGTGGGAAGTTATGAGAGCTATGGGAAACCATACAGGTGCACCTTGGATAGCAATCATACCTGCAGTATTCGTGTCATTTGGCGATGGCGTAACTGGAATTGCAAGAAATGCTTTATTCAAAAAAAGGACAAAGCACCCTATTGGCAATGTATTCATGGCAGCCGTGTGCATCCCTTTGGGCTATTTTTTAGCAGGATTTGGAGGAATTGCAATTGGAGGAGTCATAGCTGCTATTGTGGCATCAACCATGGAAAGATATGAATTTGGACCTATAGATGACAATATATTGATAACCATCAGCTCATCAATAGTTCTCTATATATTTATCCTATAATTGTTGCCAATATCGCTTAGACAACCCCATATAGTAAATGTATGAATAGAAACTATTTCAACGTATTCTTGTGATTTATATGATAGGTAAAATGCAGGGGAAGGGATTTGAACACCAATTTACCGGTAAAGTGAACAACTGCATCGGAATTTGAGCACCTAAATGACGGTACATATTGACGTTTTATATCTGTTGCAAACTATTCGTTGTTGGGAATCTTCGAATCGGTTTATTAAAATCGATCCATGAACGAAGTTCTATGTTTGTATGATATGTTCCCTTCGGGAAGGGAACTGCAATTTACTAGTAAATACTAAGGGCAATTGATTAATGCAGGGGGAAGGGATTTTATCCCGTTTTTACCAGTAAAAAATCCAAAGATTCTCCTAGA
Organism: Thermoplasmatota archaeon; assembly: GCA_030612095.1. Classification (GTDB taxonomy): domain Archaea; phylum Thermoplasmatota; class E2; order DHVEG-1; family DHVEG-1; genus JAUWWG01. The sequence continues at coordinate 8,672 of JAUWOO010000064.1, forward strand.
AATAAAAATATTGTTTTGACCATACTCGCATCAGGATTCGAGCACGTAAATGACGTCATATTAACAGGTTTAATATCTGTTGGTGTTGCATTATTTTTTAACGCTTCAAATCATCATAATATCAATGGTGAAACAAGAAAAGATGAGATTGAAAAGATCATAAAACAGGATCTGTTGTTATGAACGTGGTCTAGCTGGTTATGACTACAGCATTTTCACGCATATTTTCGACGAGAAAACCGACGATTATCTCAGCGATATTTTCCACGGACTAACTAAAACCTTCTTTTTTCTTTCTATTTTTTCTTGTGATTATAAAGCAATAATTTTTATCAATGGTTCACCAAAATGACTCATAGTGTATTTTAGCAATTTTTTTACTGTAAAACCTTTTTCTTCTCCCCCTATGAAAGGGGAGGGAATTAAATTACATTTGGTAGAGTCATCTTTGTATGATAATAAGGGCCCAAGAGGCCCCATAATCAGGACTGATCAAGATGTAAGGGATAAAGCCCAGGTCTAGCTTTATTTAGGCCGACTAAGACGTAGGTCATGCTGTTTTGGCTGGGTTAATGTTTATAAACAACGGGATTATGCCTGGTAGCATGGGGTTGAAGGTAACAAACATAGTTAAGGCAGACACGTTCGAAGTGTTTCCGCCATGGCGTTGGGGGGGCCAGAGTGGTATTAGAGTTAGACCTACTGGTTATAACACGCCTGAAGAAAGGCAACTAGGTTATCAGGAATCAAAGAATAAATTAAGAAAATTAATATTGGAAAAAGAAGTAGAATTGAAAAATTTTGTAGATATAGACTACGATCGTTTGGTATGTGACGTATATTTTAACGGGAAAAATTTAGCCGATTATTTTCCAGAGTATAAAGAATAAACCAATTATCACTCGGCAAGGCGGCAGAGCCTGTTATCCTATTGGTATCAAGTAACAGCCATGTTCTACAAACCAACTGTTGGCATGGGGGCTACAGGTCAATTTCTAGAGAGTTAATGGTAAACCAAAAGTACTAAATATGACAGGGTCATATAAATAATATATAATAAATTTTGGGGGAAAATAATTAGAGATGGAACCGTTTGGAAGTGATCGTGATAGAAGACGACGGAAGAGCCCGTTAGACTCCTTAGACGATGATGAATTTGAAAGGATATTCGACGAGATGCAAAAAATGTTCGAAAGCACTAATTTTGGAGAGTGGATTAAAGAAGTGCTCCGTGATAGTTCAGGACCAAATAAACGATTT
>JAUWOO010000073.1 GCA_030612095.1 Thermoplasmatota archaeon
ACATATGTTTTGGATTGCCCTGATTTAATAGATTGCTGTTATTGGTCATCACTAACCACCCATGAAGTTACACTATACCCTAGCGAGAGCAATCTTGTCATTCTTACCGTCACACCATACTGGGAAGAAGAGGCAACATACACTATTACAGTAAGGGCAACTTCCATCAGTGATCCAACAGCAAGTGATAGTGTCCCAACATTTACCACTGCAATACTGGGAAATCGAATAATAGATGTTGCCACAGATAAAATAGTATACGAGATTGGAGAAACAGTGACGATGTCACTTACAAACATAGGTAATGAAATAATAGAAGGAAATCCAACCTTTGAGGTGTATAATGAAGACAATGAACTGGTATATGGCTGCTATCCTGATTGTTGGATACCCCTTGAACCTGGAGAGAATTTTACGTGTCAGTGGAGCATCAATGTACCAGAAGGCAAATACACTGTTAAAGGATGTTTTCTAACTTATAATGGAACTTATTTTGACGATGCGGCCTTCTTTATACTTGGCAACAAACCAATAGAAGTAACCACAGATAAATCAGTGTATAGTTCTGGTGAAAATGTGACCTTGATGTTAACAAATATTTGCGATATCGCGATGAGTGGTAACCCATCGTTTGACATATTTGATGAAAACAGCAATATTGTCTTCTCGCTCTATATTTATCTTTGGATTGAGCTAGAACCTGGGGAAAATTTCTCATGGATATGGAATCAGAAAGATAAACAGGGGAAACAACTTTCTGATGGCAGATACAGACTTGAGGGGCATTTCTCAACCTATGCAGAGATATTTGTTGACGATACCATATTTTACATCGGGAGAAATAATCCACCAAGCAAACCCAGCAAACCTAGTGGTCCAATATCAGGTAAAGTAAAAACATCCCATTCATACTCATCATCAACAACCGATCCTGACGGTGACCGGATTTATTACATGTTTGATTGGGATGATGGATCCAACAGTGGCTGGGTAGGCCCATTTAACTCAGAACAAATAGTCAAGATGTCGCATGTGTGGAATATCGAGGGGACATATCAAATCAAAGTAAAAGCTAAAGATGACCCTAATGGTGATGGAGATTTATCTGATGGTACTGAAAGTGTTTGGTCAGATCCGCTACCAATAAGAATGCCGAAAAACAAACTATACATCAACCCAGTTTTCCTTCGATTCCTAGAAAATCATCTACGAATGTTTCCATTGCTGAGATTTTTGTTTAAATTAAATAGAGGAATATGAAGAAGAGTGGCTGAAGAGAACCGACACACATCAAATGGCAATATTTCTAATGTTGTTATAGCCTGTATTTGTGTATCCCTTTACTCCATACTGAGACACAAAAGGACACTCATTGCAAGTATTTCAAACATGTAAGAAATAACAACAATCAGACCAAATCCAGAACCAGCAGATCCTAAAGCAGCCTGGGTAACAGGCGACGTAATAATAGATTTTATAAGTGACGCATGAAGCAAGGGAAGAGAAACAATCGATTTCATGAGTAAAGCACCTAAAAATATTAGGAGCGCAAAGACAAATTTAGATTTTGTCTTACGGAAAGTTACGATATAGACTAAAATGAGCCCTACCAAAAGAAAGATATCTATGCAGACTATACTGATACCCCAGTAATGTGTACCAGCAAGATCACGGACAAATTGTTGAGTATCAGGATCAATATCTCCAACTGTTTTATTCGCAAGATTAACACTTATCCCAGATACAACTAATCCAACAATTAGTCCAATGAATATTAGAGCGATAACAACGACTCTCGCCTTTGTCTTAGGATTTATTTCTTTTTTATATGGAATATCAGTCATAATTTTTCTTCCACCTTTTAAATCTTTTTCATAGTTAATCTATTTTTTTCCCAATTTTATCCCAAATCTCTCCAAATTGTTCTGCATTTTCTTCTAACATCTCCGATGGAAAATAGGTTTTTCCATATCCATCCCCAGCCGATGTGATGAGTCCATTTTTTTCAAGTACTTGGAGATGATAGCGGGTTGTCTTATATTCTAATTCCAAATTTTTAGAGAGCTTGTTAGCATTCTGTGGTTTATTGAACAGTTCTTCAAGTATTCTCCCTCGGTTTATTCCTCCGAGAGAGTTAGCAAGAAGCCACCATAGAACGTTTTTAACTGCAGCCATCGTTGATAACCTTTCAATAGCGAATAGAAGTCAATGTTTAATAGATTTTTTAGAATTTAAGATTCCTATTTGGTCAAATTGCTTTTAAACCTAATTTTTAGATCAGGAGAAAATAAGACAGGCAAGGTTCAGAACATTGCAATCTTGCCGTTTGGATGATATAACGGTAGAATATATGGCTCACCGCATCAGAGTTTTTTTGAAACAACCTCGGCAGCCTTTATGAGGGGATAAGCAGTTGGTGGAGCAGTAACCAAAGGATGTGTTCCAACCTGAGCAGTCAAAAGAGAATTGATAGTCATTTTGTTTTGAATGGCAAATCCAATGATATTTGTCAATTCTCCGGTACTTGGCCCGCCAATGACACCTCCGCCAAGTATCATACCCGAATCTCGAGCGGCTATTAATTTCACCATTTGTTTATTTGTGTTTGGTAATGTCCCAGGATGCTTATCAATTCCTTCAAAAGTACCGGCAACAACATCAAATCCTTCTTTACGTGCCATATCCTCTGTTAATCCTGCTACTCCAAAGCCAGTTTCTCCAAGGGCTGTAGCAAAAATTGCAATGGTACCACCAAATGTTTTTACTGCTGAAAGTTTATAGAGGCTCATACCTGCAATTCTTGCCTCAGCACACGCAGTAGAAGCAAGCATAATGCTACTTGTTTTTCTAGTGAAAAAATCTTTCTTTTCAGCACAATCCCCAACAGCAAACACGTCTGGATTATCGGTTCTCATATATTCATCAACTCTGATGAAACCTTTCTCATTGAGTTTCACTCCTGCTTCTTCAGCAAGGACGGTATTTGGACTATAGCCCATCGATAAAATTATTATATCTGCATCTAGTCTCTCCCCGTTATCAAGCAAAACTCCCGTAACCTTTTTACTCCCCAGTATCTCTTTTACTCCAGCACCAGATTTTATTTTTACACCACGAGATTTAAGAGTCTCCTCAGCTTTCATAGCTATCTCTTCATCAAAAGCAAGAGTTAAAACGTGAGGCAATATCTCAACTATAGTCACATCTTTACCACTCTTATTCAACTCATCTGATACTTCAACACCAATGAAGCCTCCACCCACAACAACAATTTTTTCACAATTCTTAAGACGAGCCGATACTTTGTCAAGATAATCTTTGTCTTTTGGAACAGTAAAAACATCTTCCTTGTCTGCCCCTTTAAGCCATTTCGGTATTTTAGTAGTAGAGCCAGTTGCAAATACGAGTTTATCAAAACTAATTTCTGCCCCATCAGCGGTTTTACATGTCTTTTTTGCCTGATCGAGAGAAATTACTTCATCGACCTTAAGCTTCACACCTGCTTTATCCAATACTGCATCAGGAACGAGATTTTTTTCACTGCTCTCTAACGAACCGAAAATGTAGGGAATCCCGCATGGAACTAAAACCTTTTTTTCCTTACGAACAACCATGAACTCCTTGTTAGGATAATTTGATTTGCCAGTTGTGGCAGTGACAATACCTGAAGCACTACCACCAATTATTAATACATCTGTTTTTTCCATAATTTCACACCGTCTTTTTGGCTCTGTGCAGCCACAGGTTAATCTTAGTATACCTCTTAAAGCTTTTTAGGCGATCAATAAAAACAAGGCCAAAAAATATTCCCAAAAAGAATTGAATAATTGTTTTCTTGTTTTCCTTTTTTATTCATATCTCACTGCTTCAATAGGACTCATTCTGGCAGCTTTCCATGCAGGATACAAACTAGAAAGTATACCTACAAGAATAGAAACACCTACTGCAAGTCCTACTGAAGTCATAGTGATGACTGGTATAAGTGTAATTCCTCCACCCATTCCAGATCTGGCCATCAAGGCGCTGATTGCTTGTGATCCAAAAATGCCAAATAAAATACCAAATGTTCCTCCGACAACACTTACCAATATACCCTCAATGATGAATATAAGCATTACGTCCTTGTTTGTCGCACCAATAGCTTTCATAATACCAATATCATGTGTCCGCTCCATAACTGATGTGAGCATCGTATTCATAATCCCAATAGATGCAACAACAAGAGCAATAGACGCAATTGCAAGTAAAACCATCTGCATGATTCCTATGACACTTTGAATACTCTCTAGAATAGAAGACATAGTAGTGGCGGTGGCATAATCATCTTCACCATGGTTTTCATTTATCTCTTGCTCAATTTTTTCAGCAATTGAGTCCACTTCGTCTATATCATATACTTTTACAGTAGCTGAACGTATGTTGCTTTCACCAGTAAGTTTTTTAAAATCCCCCAAAGTGAGAAGAATGACATTGCTGGTTGGGGAAATACTTCCTCCGCCCTGTTTAGCAAATATTCCATTTACAACAAATTTTTTTCCATTGATCTTTATTCTGCCACCTATATAGACATCTGTATCAAAATACTCATGCGCAACATCATATCCAATAACAATTTTATTTTTATCTCCTTCTTTTAGGAGGCTACCAGATTCAATATCCTCTAGACCGTATTTTAATTCCATGGGCTCTGTTTCCATGCCGATAATGTAAACGCTAACATCTTCGCCATTATATCTAGCAATACCAATACTAGACAACTGAGTATTCACATCCTTAACTCCGTGTATACGTTGGATATCGGCAATATCTCGCTCGGTAAGATATTCCCCATTATCTTCTGAGAGTGAAATACCGCCACCCATTCCCATACTAGATGTTGATATTCCCTCCCCAGTAGTAACAATTATGGTATCTGACAGTGATGAAAGTTCCCCAGTCACTGCGTCCTGCATTCCCTCACCAATGGCCATAAGAGAAGTAATTGCCATAATACCAATAGCTATACCTAGGAGTGTCAGAATAGAACGAGACATTCGTTCCCTGATATTTTTATAAGCAAGATTGAAATTATCCTTAAGCATTCTCTTCACTCACAACTCCATCTTGAATTTTCAGAATACGTTTGGCACGTTTGGCAATGTTAGGATCATGAGTAACGGTGATTACAGTTTCCCCTTTGTTGTTGATATCTTCCAAAATACCCATGATTCTACTACCTGATTTTGTATCAACATTTCCTGTGGGCTCATCTGCAAGTATGATCGATGGATCGTTAGAAAGTGCACGTGCAATAGCAACCCGCTGCTGCTCACCACCACTCAGCTCAGAGGGCTTGTGCAGCATGCGTTTTGATAGATCAACCATGCCAAGCAGCTTTTCTGCCCTCTTCAAACGTTCCTTGTTTTTAACACCTGCAAAGCTCATAGAAAGTGAAACATTCTCCAGAGCGTTTAATGTAGGGATAAGATTGTACTTCTGGAAAATAAAACCAATCTTCTCACGCCTGATCGTTGCAAGTTGATTCTCATTTAGCTGGGATACGTCCGTACCATCAATAAATAGCTTTCCAGACGATGGCTTGTCCAAACAACCAATAAGATTCATAAATGTTGATTTTCCAGAGCCAGAAGGACCAATGATGGCAATATAATCTCCCAGTGTTATATTGATACTTGTACGTCTCAAAGCATGTACTTTGACATCTCCCTTACCATATGTTTTACTGATATTTTTCGTGACAATGACATCCTTGTTCATTTAGCATTCCGCCTTTTTTTAAACACAAAAAGCAGGACCAAAGCAACTATCACAACAACAGCAGTTATACCAATAATTACACTAAGACCCCTATCTCCACTGTTTTGTTCAGCTGCAACAACTTTAAATGAAGAGCTGACAACAGGAGTTTCATAGTAGCTATTTCCCTGTTTGAAGGATACCTTAAATTCTACCGTATAGTTGCCGTAATCGATATCATCTGCGTAGAGATCAAAGGATGCAGAGAATACATCATCTGGATCCATAGCACCAATAAAATATTGGGAAGGAATAATTGTAGCATCAGTAATGGGTGTGACAATGACACCTGTGATGGATTCTGTTTTAGCGTTAAAAACCTCAAGGCTTATCCTAGTAGATTTTCCTTTCTCAATGGTTGATGGTATATTATACAGTACTGGTGCCACATCAAGAGTTTCAATGATCTCCATAGGCATAACTATGATATTATTATGGACATTGTCCCCATTTTTGTAATCAACTTCGAAGGAGAGATTTTTCAGTCCTGTTCCACTGGGTTTTACTGAAAAGCTGACATCTTGAGAGGCATGGGCACCCAATGTTCCAATAAAAATGCTCTTGGGTGTAAACTCAATTCCATCAACGTCTTTTGGAGAGATCTCTACCCCATTAACAGGTGAATCCTTTGCGTTTACCGCAGATAACGTGATTTCTGTAGAACCACTTACAGATATCGTTGAAGGTACATCAGTTGATAACAAGTAGACAGAATCATTGCTCACTTTCACTTGGACAGGAAATCTTACATCTTCATAACTTTCTACATCAATGCAAACAATTGGAAAATACAATCCTTCGCTCATGTTTTCATCAACAACTAGTTTGAGACTGATGTCAAAACTTGCTCCCGGTGCCAAACGTCCTACATTCGCATAGTTTGAAGTAGCTTTAATCTGGTTACCGCCACTTTGTGCAGGTGATATCCAGATATTATCAATAATTGCCCCAATGGTTTTTACCGTTGTAGTGGTAGTTCCACCGCTTGTAGAAGAAATTGTATGGGTTGCCGTAGTTTCAGCATTTTTAATTGTCAGTGTTAAAACTGCACTATCTCCAGGCATAAGAACCTCAGGATAAAGCCCATAACTATCAATCATAACCGATGGATCGGCACATGTCACTGGCATAAATAGTGGCAGCAAAACTGCCAAAATAAAAACTACACTAAAAAATACTAGATGTTTATGTTTCATATTTCTTTACCTCCTTTTAATTTATCCATGGGGACAACTTTTTTTAAATCAGAAAGACAACGTTCAAGTATCTTGATAAGTTCATCTTTCTTTTCTGCTTGCAATTCGGAAGGAATGTCTCTCATCTCAAGAAGTAAATCTCTTATTTCAAAAAATAAATCAGCGACATCACCTTGCCCCTCTACAAAAATGCTACTAATCAGATCTCTAAATTGCATTAGTTTCCCCTGCATTTTCCTTCCCTCCTTGCTCATAACGAGTAATTCTTTTTCACCTTCAAGGGTTATTTCAAAAATGCTTTTCGAACGTTGACCTGTTGTTTTTACTGTTATAAAACCTTCCTTTTTCAGATGTTTTAAAAGAGGATAGATGGTTCCTTTACTTGGCATCCATGCACCCCTTGTTTTTTCTTTTATTTCCATAAGTATGTCATATCCTGATTTTGGTTTCTCTTTCAAAGAATTGAGCAGATATAGCGTAAGGAATCCCCTCGATTTTCCGGCTTTATCTAAAAAACTCAGTATGCTTGCCATGATTATGATAATGAACTGGAGAATATATAAACGTTTCTATATCGAACCGTTCTATGTAGAAATATATATTATGTTATATTATTGCTAAGATATGTTAAACAAAAACTACGCCTGATAAAAATAAGTAAAAATATTTATTCGACTAACGAATTCGGAAGTACTGGATTTACAATCTTGTTTTTTACACGATCGAAGACTCATCTTTTTTTTGAATTGCTGCTACAATTGGGAGTAATTTGGGAATAAATTGGGAATAAAGCTTATTTAAAATGAGATCTATAGAATTTATTAGAATTAAAGAGGAGACTATAAAATGAAAAAGATATTGATTGCTTTAAGCATATGTGTTTTTTTAGTTGGGGCATCAACAGTATCGGCACTATTTACATTAAAAATAGCAAGTCAATCCAATTTTGGCAGTTCTGAGATGACCGTTTCCATTGAAAATTTTTGTGTAGATGACATACTGGTTAAGGAAGGTGGATACCGAGTTGATTGGTCACACAATCTAGATCTCATAGCTTTTGACAAAATGAGAGCTGATGGATACTACGATGTGTACGTAATGAACCCAGATGGAACTGGGGAGCAATGTCTCACAGATAATCCAAATATTCCAGATGGTCATAAAGGTTGTTCTGCCTGGCATCCCTCTGGAGAATATATTGTTTTTACCTGTGAAAAGGAAAAATATTTTGGCAAACGTCTTTTCTTATTATCAAGATGGCTTTCAAAATTAGCAGTTCCTGGTGAAGGGGTAAACTGTGACCTATGGATCATGAAAAGTGATGGCAGTGAGTTTTGGCAGTTGACAAATCTTCCGACTAAAACAAGATTTCTTGATAAACAACCATATACTGGGGTTTTGCATCCTCACTTTTCCCATGATGGAACAAAATTATTTTGGACTGAACGCGTTGGTCAAGGTGGAAAATGGGGAGAATGGACAATAAATGTTGCTGATTTTGTAATCTCTGATGATAATCCACATTTAGAAAATAGTACAGTGCACCAACCTGGAAACGTACCTTGTTTCTATGAGAGCCATGGTTTTTCGCTAGATGACAAAAAGATTATTTTCTCCGGAAATCTAGAGGTTGGTCAGGATGAGAATCATCTAGATATCTATACTCTTGATTTAGAAACTGAAGAACTCGTAAGACTTACTGATAGCATGGATGAATGGGATGAACATGCACACTATTCACCAGATGGAGAAAAGATTGTTTGGATGTCAAGCAATGGATACGGTATGAGCACAGTAAGAGAATGGTGGGATGTGCTAAGGACAGACTACTGGGTGATGAATACAAATGGTTCTGAAAAAACACAACTTACATTCTACAATTTTGATCTTGAAGATGATGAACGTGTTATCTGTTCAGATTGTTCATGGAATGCAGATGGAACTAAGCTGGCTACT
>JAUWOO010000087.1 GCA_030612095.1 Thermoplasmatota archaeon
TTTCTAGATATACGTGCTGTGTTACTTATTTCATCAAGTGTGCGAGGTACATTGCATTGCCTGCATGCAGCATACAAAGAAGCGGCTGTAACACCTTCGATGCTTCTACCACGGACTAATTTCTTCAATGCTGCTTTTCTATAAATCATTGCTGCTGTTTCTCTTATTGTTCTTGGAAGACTCATACTTGATGCAAGTCTATCAAGTCCTGAAAGAGCAATTGCTAAGTTTCTCTCTGTAGCATCACTGATTCTAACTCTTCTCTGCCATTTTCTTAGTCTATATAGTTGCGCTCTGTTTCTTGTGGGTATTGATTTACCATACGAATCACGGTTTTTCCAGTCGATTATTGTACTAAGACCTTTATCATGAATCGTATAGGTCATCGGCGCTCCAGTTCTGGCTCGTTTATCACGTTGATCGCTGTCAAATGCACGCCATTCAGGACCATGATCAATCAAATCTTCATCAATAACAAGACCGCAATCTTCGCAAACAAGTTCTGCTCTAGAAAAGTCTCTACTGAGATGTGTACTCCCGCATTCAGGGCATTTAACAGTTTCCTATATTTTTTGTTTCTCTTTACTATTTGTCAATTTAAACCAGACCTATAATATTCTATTAGTCCTATTCTACAGTAAAAAAGAGAGAAGTAATCTGCTTTATATAAATGCACGTACCTAGAGTTTTTTTGATAACACATGTGCAATAACTCATTCATATTCAAAAAAAGAACAAATTACCTGATGTTAATCGCCAGGGATATCTCAAGTGAACAAGAAGCAAAAGAGATTGAGTTTATTGCCAAAGTACTGACAGTGAAAAGATTAGTCAGCAGATTCACTAGTCAAAAATATTAGGCGTATTTTACATTTTTGATTAACCTTAAAATCTAAGATAGGAGTAAAATAAAGTTTTACTATTTTTTAAAGAGGAAAATGTACGAATGGTTGTAATGGGTAGTTAAGGATGCAAACCAGATAGCATTCTAGTTTTGTTTACTGTTCTAATCGTCATAAATTCATCGGATATGCTGTGTGTAGATGACGGCAAGTTATATGAAAGAAACTATCTTGGAATGCGTCAGATAAGTACAAAAATAAATAACACTCCAGCAATTGCAGGTTGATGAAGCAGATAGATAATTAGTGAGTGTTTGCCGACCCATGAAAGCGTTGTAAATGGTTTATATTTTGACAGATCTGGGAGATAAAATCTTCTTTTATTGTCTTTGTAGAGTACATTCCCCACTACAATTCCTACTAATGTCGCTCCAAACCAAGGAATCAATGGAAAGTAATCGATGGTATAACTCCAAATGTTTGCTTGGTGCATCCCGATAACCAGATGAAATACTGTTGGATTTTCAATGGGGTATTGCCCCATTATAATGCCAGCGAGAATTATTAAGGACGCAAATAAGATGTTGCAGTATTTCAGCCTTATAAACGGTATGCTTAATATAATGGATATGCCGATGAAGTGTAATACCCCAAAAATAATTGGACGATCTGGCATGAATATAACAGTTACTATTGTTATGGCCATTCCAAATCCAAATATTTTTAATCCCCTTAGGATAAGATGCCTGTCGTATTTTTTTTGTTCTTGCGGAGTTTTACTAAGATTTTTGTTTTTACCTACAACTAGACATATGCCAACTAATAGGAAAAATACCGGGGGGACAGTCTCTTGGAACTGGTATATCTGATGGTTTAGAGAAACAATTCCGAAATAATCTAAATCCCATAGGAGGTGAAAGAATATCATGAAGGCGATTAAGATTCCTCTTAGTACATCTAATTCTATGAATCTACTAGAGGGTTGTCTGTTTATTTTCATTTTATTTAAGTCGGTAGACATGTTCTCCATTACCTTTGCATTCCACTGCCGTACTACTATTTATCCTGATAAACTTTTTCATTAATGAATCAAAACACAATATCTCAAAAATCTTTCCTTCTGGAAAACATATGGTAATGGCAAATCAATTCAAGTTTTTGAAAGATGGGAAAAAACAATCTTGAACAAACTGTTTTTCATTCATTCCCACATCCCTTTCACCTCCTATATCGTTCTCTAATGTTAGCCAAAAAGAAACGACGTCTGCATAAAATACATATAGCTCATTGTAAATACAAAGTTTGAGATGGGCGGGATCAAAATGATAAATACCATAGAACAATTTGGCCGAAATGCAGGGAGACTATGGGAAATGCTTAATGCATGCGGTCCTCTTTCAGAAGCTCAGTTAATGGAGTTCACAAGTCTTAGATCATATGAATTTTATGTTGCAGTTGGGTGGTTGGCACGAGAAAACAAGATAGTTAAGGACGACACATTGTATAGACTGGATAAAACTAATTTGACTTTTGAAATCGGAGGAAATGCCGGTAAAATATGGAATGCACTTCGTACACAAAGAGAAGCTGGCATACCATATATATCAAAGTTGACACAGATGAAAATGAGCGATGCCTATTGTGCCCTAGGCTGGCTGGCTAGGGAAAACAAGATACAGATAAAGGCAGTGGAAGAAAACAACATCAAATGAATTTTTAATTCAGCCAACATAATTAGGCATTTCTTTGTCATCATCCTTTTTACTGTTGGGTTTTGCGTCAAGCACATCAATTGCAAGTATTGCATGTAGCGGCACGATTCTGATTTTACCCGTCATATCGCCATGATCTTTATCTAGTTTCATTATCAACCCGATTTCATCAATGCCTATGGTCATAAATCCTTTGAATATCCCCTTGGTTTCAAGTGCGCTATCTCTTCCACCAATTGAGATTATGTTGTATTCTGATCCATCTGTTAGCTCCATCTCCGGTTTTTTACTCATTCAATATCTCTCCTTTGTTTTTCAATAAGGTTCTGTAAGTGCTCTACGGTCTTACCGTAATTCTCGATTGCTACTTTAAGGTGCGCCTCAACGAAGTTCCAGGCTTTTTGAAGATTTCCATATCTTATACGATATGCTTTCTTATTCTGCTTAGTTATTTCATCAAACACCTGTATCTCTTCAAGGATGTCAAAACCCTTGAGTTTGTTAAGATGCCTATATACTGTGGGTCTTGACGTCTTGAGATCAACTGCAATTTCATCAACAAACCATGCCTTAGTGGGATGTTTAAGGAAAAAATCCGCAAAAATCTTGTAAGGGATAGATGGATCCGCCCCTTTTGAGAGATAACCTATCTGTTCAAAAAACGTCTTCGCAACAATATCTGGATCGTCCTCACCAACTAATGGCGTGTTACTTTTAACCTGCAGTTCGAATACCATATAATATCTACCCTCGTAAACTGAATGCATTATCCAATTTATAAGATTTGTTTAACTATGAAACGTAGGAAGAGTAAATTGGTATAGGGTGCGGCTTGAAATCATATAATTGACAAATATTTGTCTAGCTCCCATTGTGTAACCTGGGTACGATATTCATTCCATTGTTGACGTTTCACATGTATGAAGTTCTTGAAAATATGTTCACCAAGCGTTTCTTTTAGCAATGTGCTCCCCTCCATAAAAGAAAGCGCATGTCCTAGGCTTTCAGGCAACTGACCGATAGCATGTTTTTCTTTTTCCATTTCTGATAAGGCATAAATATTTTTTTCAACAGGCGCTGGCGGATCTAGTTCATCTTCCATTCCTTTTAATCCTGCTGCGAGCATAACGGCAAACTGCAGATAAGGGTTACCTGATAGGTCGGGATTTCTCAGTTCGCATCTAGTGCCATTTCCTCGTTCTGTGGGTATGCGAATTAATGTACTTCGATTTCTGTTGGCCCATGAAATGTATGTAGGTGCTTCGTATCCCGGAACAAGTCTCTTATAAGAGTTTACTGTGGGGTTGAGGATACAATTAATTTCCTTTATGTATTTCAACAGGCCTGCGATAAAATGCCGTGCAACACCACTCAGTTGATTCTTATCATTGGGATCATAAAATGCGTTATCCCCATCATGTGTAAAAAGTGACATATGAGTGTGCATCCCTGACCCATTTAACCCATATATTGGTTTGGGCATAAACGATGCGTGAAGATTATGCTTCGAAGCGATTACCTTTGTAATGTATTTTAATGTGATCACTCGGTCAGCAGTAGTAACCGCGTCTGCATATCGAAAATTTATTTCGTGCTGACCAGCCGATACTTCGTGGTGTGAAGTATATGTTTGTATCCCTAGTTCTTTCAAAGCAATAGAAATATCTGCACGAACACCTTCTGCTAGATCGCGATGCGATAAATCAAAATAACCTGCAGAGTCATTAGGCACCAACGTTGTATTTTCCCCCTCTTTTTTAAACAAGAAGAATTCGCATTCGGGGCCAGTATTGAAAATATAACCCAGTTCCTTGACTTTATTTACAGTTTTTTCTAAAACGTATTTCGCGTCACCAATGAACCGCTGTCCATTTGGTTCGTAAATGTCACAATTAAGTTTAGCGGTTTTTCTTTTTTCAATACTTTCTGGAATTATCACAAAACTTTTCGGATCTGGTTTTGCAATTTTATCTGATTCCTCAATGGTTGCATATCCTGCGATAGAGGAGGCATCAAATGGTATTCCATCATCTAACGCTTCCTCTAATCTACTTAAAGGGATTACTATATTTTTGGGAAAACCAAGAACGTCTACAAACTGCAATCGGACAAAAATAACATTCTCTTTTTTGGCAATTGATAATATATTATTCTCATCAACATGTGACATATTATCTCCAGTCTCACTTTCAACTCCCATTTTAATACTCTCCTCACCTGATGACTAAATAAGATAGTCACATGTAATATAAGTATGTATATTAAAAGCTAGGTTTAATCCCCAGTTATTACAACAAAATAAAAAAAATGATGGCTATTATTTAGCCATTGAGTATTTTATCTACTTCTCTATCATCAACATCTGTTATGTATGGGATGCCACTGATGTCCGCTGATTCTTTCGTCAACGCAGCTATATCGTCTCGTGAGATATACCCCAATGAGAATTTACGGCATCCTGCCATAATCTGTCTTAGTCCTTGGTTAAGCCGTTCCATGTATGTGTAAACGCCAAGAGCACCCGTTGGAACTTTTTCAAAGTTTTTCCCAAGTTTTCTTTTAAGATCAGGTGCAGTAACAAATATCTCCTCCTTTGTATCTCCAAATCTCTGTACATATACTGGAACCATATTTTCATCGATTTTTTTGCCAATTGTTTTGCCAACCATGGCTGCTGCAAGAGGTGCCCTTGCCATTCCGATAAGTTTGAAGTATGGTGCTCCAAGTGCCAGACCTTTTAACATCTGATCTTCAAATGAAAAGCCACCTGCTATGGCGATATCTGGAACATACTCTCCTTTTTTAGCAAGTTTATCAGCGTATTTATATAGCAATGAATGTAGTTCTACCTCTGGTACTCCCCATTCGTTCATCATTCTCCAGGGGCTCATGCCTGTTCCTCCGCCTGCGGCATCAACAGTTAAAAGGTCGATTTTTGCCTTGGACGCATATTTTAATGCCTGGGCCAGGGCTACTGGACGGTATGCACCTGTTTTTAGGAAGACATGTTTTGCGCCAAGATCTCTAAGTTCTTTCACTCTTTTCAAGAAAGCATCTTCTGTTACCATGCCAACTCGAGAATGTCTTTCGAATTCTTTGAAATTGCCTTTTTCAAATGCCTTGATGATGTCTGGGTCAGTTGGATCAGGAATAACGATATATCCCCGCTTTTTCAAAAGTTGCGCTTTTTTAAGATCCTTGATCTTGACTTCACCACCGATATTTTTTGCTCCCTGTCCCCATTTAAGTTCAACAGCATCAACGTCAAGTTCAGAGATTGCATATTCATGGACGCCTAACATTGTATCCTCTACATTTGCTTGTACAATTATAGCACCGTAGCCACCTTGCTGCCATTTTTTATATAGGTTAACTCGCCATTCAAGTTCTGGCGAGTGTTTTACTTTTCCTTTAACAATTTCGGATTCTGGATCCATCCCACATACGTTTTCTCCGATTGTAAGTGGAATGCCAGTGAGTGCAGCACCTATTGCAAGTCCTTCCCAGTTATTTTTTGCAATGGATGTTGAACCAAGCCCTGGTATTATTGACGGCATCCTTAGTTTGATTTTCTTATCTCTTCCAATTGTTGTCTCAAGACTCACATTGGAAAATATTGCTTTGTCACTATCAGCTTCCATTCCCTGTGCTCCGACAACTCCTCCGAGTATTGTGAAATGGGAAAGATCCACGGGGTAGTTTTTTTCAGAAGCCGATGTGATTATTCCATAAGGTTGCGGATAGATAATTTCATGCCCTCGGTAAGCAGATTTGCCTATCTCGCACATCCCAACGCAACCATCAACACATGTTGCACACATTCCACTAATTGCGCTAATCGCCCCTTCTGTCCTGTTTTTACTCAGCGTAGCTGCAGATGCATTTATCTTTGTTAATGCCATATTTTTTACCTCCAAATCATTTCTATTTTCCTTTTTTTTCTTTAATTTTCTTTCTTCCTAATTCCTTATAACACCATCCACATGTTTCCAAAAAACACATTTTGTCATCCTCATCCTCCAAGCAAACCGGTTCAATATTGGCGCAAGCACCACATACATCGCCTGGGGGATCAGGACCTTGACAACGTAATTCACAGGCGGGGCAAATATACATACATGCACCGCATGTCCTGCAAACATCAGATTTAATATCAAAAGGAGTTGTTATCTTCCTATCTTTTCCCCTGTTGACAAAGCCTATTGCTTTTGCATCCATCTGTTCAGCACACATGCGAACACATAGTCCACAAAGAATGCAGTCACTATGTTCTACTTTGAATCGCACTTTTGTTACTTCCATCGCTGCGGCAAGATCTTGAATTGTTTTTGATGATGGGCACATTGCAAGTAACAGTTCGACCAACATTTTCCTTGATTCTACAACGCGCTTAGAATTTGTTCGCACAGACAGTCCTTCCTCAGCGGGATATGTGCATGACGAAACGAGTTTTGCATTAGCTCCTTTGCCTATTTCTACAATGCATAGGCGGCATGCACCGTAGTCTGTTAACCCGTCATGGTGGCATAATGTAGGGATAGGTATGCCATAAAATTGGGCGACATCTAGTATGGATGATCCTTCTTCCACTTGAGCATCAAGACCATCTATTGTTAGGTTGATCATATGGCTGCCTCCTTGACTTTTTTCTCTTGTTCCATTTTTTCTTGTAGTTCTATTTCAAGGTCACATCGCAGGCAACGCTTTGCCTCTTTCATCGCTATACTTTTTGAATAACATAATTCAACTTCATCGAAATTGCCCTTTCTTTTGTCACTGGACAAGGTTGAAGGGTTTTGCATCTTGTATTTTACAGGTTCTACCTCGGGATCGAAAAACGTATCAACTTTCTTATGTTCCCGCCATGAATATGTTCTTGTCCTATCTTTTGTAAGATATTGGTCTATGTTTACCGCTGCACGTTCTCCCGATGCTATTGCATTAATTACAGTAGCAGGACCTGATACGACATCTCCGCCTGAAAAAACACCGGGTATACTTGTTACCCCATTTTTATCACAACTTACGGTTCCATCTGGCTTTGTTTCAACATCAAGCCCGGTAAAAAG
>JAUWOO010000018.1 GCA_030612095.1 Thermoplasmatota archaeon
GAACCAACGCCGGAGCCAGATAACTCCGCACTCATTGTTTTAGCAATAATCGTAATACTTTTCCTAATCATATTAGGCTATCTGGTAAAACGAAGCAATGATAAAAAGAAAGCACAAAAGAAGGCAGCAGCGGCGAAAAAATCACAGCCAAAAAAGAAAACTACCAGCAAAAAATCTAAAAAATAAAACCTCTCTTTTTATCTTTTTTTTATTTCTTATTGTCCTAATTGCTACCCATCTTTCTAAGATATTGCTTTGCTGAATTAAACCCGACCTGAGAAACAATTATAAAACAAGGTTGAATAACAATAATGAAGGATAGAGATATTTGGAGGCTAAAAGATTTTTAGAAATATGTTCAAAAAATTTTATCCGATACATGTTTGCCGTAAACTAACAATCTTTGTTGTAATGGGTTCGCTTATATTTTCATCAGTTTTCCTTCCAGGGTGCATGGAAGAGGGCTATTCTAGTATTGAAATTGTTGATTTATCTTATGAAAAGATAAACAATTCCTTAAATCCAGCTGAAAAATGGTTAACATCAAATCTCAAGGAAAAAGGATGTTTTAATTACATCTACGAACCATCAACTGGGGAATATCTCGATAAAAATAACATGATACGTCAGCTTATGGCCTCTCGGCTGCTTGCTGAAATGACTCAAACGAATTCTTCTTTGGAAACTTTGCATCAGAAAAATTTGGATTTTATTTTTGAATATTGGTATAACGAAAACAATGAAACGGGTTATATTTTCTACAATGATAAATCGAAATTAGGGGCTATTGCCATGGCACTAAGAACACTGATATATAGTCCTTTCTTTGATAATTATCAAGAAAATGCTACAAAACTTGCGAATTCTATTTTTTCATTGCAGAATACCGACGGTTCCTTTGAACCCTGGTTTATAGCCCCTGACGATACATATGATAAAGACTATTTGGATTATTTACTGACATTTTACTCAGGAGAAGCAATACTTAGTTTAGTTGAAATGTATATCAAAACAAACGATAGTATTTATCTTGCTGCTGCCGTAAACTCACAGGATTTCTATATTGACAGATATGTTGTTCATTTGGAAGATAATTACTATCCAGCATATGTTCCATGGCATACTCAATCATTGAACAAACTTTACAAGATAACTAGTGAAAAAAAATATGCTGATGCCATTATGGTTTTAAATGATAAATTGCTGGAAATTCAGGATACGAACGACTGTTCTACTTTAGGTCGATTTTATGATCCTATGCATCCTGAATATGGAACCCCTCATTCATCCTCGGACGGTGTATATACAGAGGGACTGGCCTATGCATATGAAGTTGCTAGATTAATAAATGATACCAAGCATCAAAATAAATACAAAATTGGGATAATACTTGGTATTCATAATCTTATTAGTCTACAATATGGCAGTTCAGATGATAAGATTGATGGGGCAATAAGATATAACATTGATGACTATCGTATAAGAATTGATACTACTCAGCACACTATTGATGCTTTTAGAAAGATACTTGATGTTTTTGATGATGGGAGTGACAATAGCTGGAATTATGTCTACGATCTTGAGACAGAAACACTCGTTGAGTATAGTCAGGATGATCAGGGAGACAAAGGAGGGGCAAATAATGCAGTATGGTATGCGTTAACTGTAGGTACGATTGTATCGATAGTCTTATTGTTCACAATTTATCTAGTAGTAAGGAAAAAGCAAAGGTAAAGAGTAAAACTCTCAAGTAAGAATACTAAACTTTGACCGCCTCTTTTTTTCTATTATATTTTCAGCAATTTGTAAATGCGGGTCTAAATTTGAGATTTAGGCAGAAATGCAAATGAGGAGTCATAGTGTAAGACATCTGTCCCTTTAGCAAAATCGTTTGAAATGTTTTTTAGAAAGAACTGTCAAAGATGTCTGGTAACAATTGTACAACAAATCCTTAATAAGCAAACTTACAAAAATGAGGGCGAGGTTTGATTAAAATGATAAAACAAAACATACTGAAAAATAGAAACAATAAAATTAAGAAATCTGCTGCTGGTTTTTTTGCAATGATAATGGTGTTGGCTTCAGTGTCAGCAATATCACTCTTTGCGACACCTGTAAAAGCTGGTACCTTTATGGATATTACTGTTGGGACATTTGAAAATAATCATTCTATTTCCAAAACAGTTTTTGCTCAAGGTGAGACAATCTATGGGTGTGGAAATATGGGTATAAGTGGTTGCATAAGATTAAGAATTAGGGACCCGAATAATATGGTTGTACATATATCTGACGAGGTAGATGGAAATGAGGTTTCTAGTAATTGGACATTGCCCCTTGATGCTCAGGCCGGTGAATGGGACATTCAGATACAATATCATTGGATAATTTGGTGGACTATAAGAACGGCTCATTTCTACGTTGGATTCGAGGCTAATCCCGTATTGCCTACTTCTTGTAATGTAGACATGGTTTTGATAGTAGATAGTTCAGATAGTTTAAACTCAGGCGATCTCCAGGATATTAAAAAAGCAGCTTTTGAAAGTTTTGTTGATCCTCTTCTCTCTTCGACTCAAGCCAACATTGGTATTATTGATTTCGATTCACATGTAGTGAGTTCACTTTCACCAACCAATGATTCTTTAGACATAAAAAATGCAATTGACAGCATTGGACATATCCAGGATATAGAATACACAAATTGGGATGTAGCAATTTCCAAAGCCGATTCAATGCTTGGGGATGGCGATCTAATAGTTATCATCACAGATGGTAACCCTACGTTGCCACTAGGCAAGGCTATAAGTGCTGCCATTGCAGCAGCAAATGCCGCAAAAAACAATGGAATAAGAATCATATCAATTGGTATTGAAAGTCATGGTATTTTGCGTGGTGAGTTAGATATAGATAACTTAAAAGCAATTTCTGGCTCCAATGTTTCCACAGTTCCTCCAGATGCAATTTCAGTCAATACAGATGTTATTACTTGCGATATATCTGATCTTGATGACGTACTTTTCAATTTGACAGCTGTGCTTTGTAGTAGAAGTATGGTGGTTCAAAAGTTCATCGACGGTGAGCCTGCAAAAGATTGGGAATTCACTGCAGAGATAACCGGTGGGATGGTTGAGCCTCCTTCTGGATTTACAGATGATAATGGAAGCATTGTGTTTAATGTGGTCGTTAATCCTGGTGAGAAAATAGCATATGTTAACATTACAGAAACTATGCAGAATGGATATTTGTTTGTGGGTGCTGTTGCCTTGGTTCGTTCGGAACAAATTATGGTAGATGATGGTATAGATTCATTACGTAACGTTCCTGTTATGCGAAACAGATGTCCCATAACATGTATATTCAATAACGCAGTTAATTATCCGCCAATTTTTAAAAATTCAACTCCTGTGAATGGTTCGTTGGATCAGGAGCATTTATTTGTCTGGAGTATTGATATTGAAGATCCAGATGGTGACAATTTTAGCTGGACTATTGAATGTAGTAATGGGCAATCAGATAGTATAAATTGTGATAGTAATGGAACGAAAGAATTGTCAATAAGTGATTTAGATTATGATACTGAGTATATAGTTTGGGTCAATGCTACAGACAATTATACTGCTACAAGAAAATGGTTTACTTTTAAAACAAGAGAAAAGATTATACCTGATACTCCTGGTAATTTCACTGCAAGTGCAGATGGTCGTTTCCAGATGAATCTAACTTGGGCAGATGATGGGGGCAATCGCACATATATTGAGTGGAACGCTACAGAAAACTGGTCAAGAGGTACCGGTGCTGAAATTTATAACGATACGGGGGCCAGTTATCAACATACGGGATTAGACAATGGAATTCAATATTTCTACCAGGCATGGTCATACAATGAGAATGATAACACATACAGTTCACTGTATGCTAAAGCAAATGATACAACCGCAAATAACCAAGTACCTTCACAATCAAACGAGGATCCTTTACACAGTGAGACAGACGTTGATAGTGAGCAGTCATCGATAAGTGTGAATATTGCTGATTCAGAAGGAGATTTAATGAATTGGACAATTGAAGCAAGTACTGGTGACAGTAACAGTAGTTCTAGCCCTATGGGAAACGGTACAATTAGTTGCGATCTTACAACTCCATTATCATATAATGCAAATATAATTTGGTATGTAAACATAACAGATGGATTTGATTGGACCAACAAGTCTTATTCTTTTACAGTTGAATCAAAACCATCAGGTGGCAATAACGGGGATGGTAATAACGGGGGTGGAGGATGGACTCCACCATCAGAACCGACTGCTGATGCAAGTGGACCATATGGTATATATGTTGGAGTAAAATTAACATTTGACGGGTCAGGAAGTACAGGTTCCATAACTTCCTATAGTTGGGAGTTTGGTGATGGAAATACTGGATCTGGAGTTTCTCCAACACATGTATATATGACGGCTGGAGAATATACTGTAGGCCTGACCGTAACTGGACCTGGTGGGAGCAATACGGATGTTACGCATGCTTCCGTGGTGGAAAAGCCAAACGTTCCACCCGTCACTCCTGAAGTAGATGGTCCACGAAATGGTATAAAGAATACTGAATACAGCTATGTTGCAGTTTCTACTGATGAAGATAATGGCGAGATACGATATATTTTTGACTGGGGTGATGGCGAAACGACAACGACCGATTTCCTGCCAATTGAAGCGATAACAACACAAACACATAAGTGGGATGCTGCTGGAAAATACACAATTATCGTAAAAGCATTTGATGGTCAAACGGAATCTGAAGCCATGGAATACGCCATCTTAATAGATGTACACATTGTTGGCGATATTGGACACATCAAAGATGTTGATTCTGATGGAATCTATGATATGTTCTATAATAGTACAACTGGTGGAGAAATTAATATTGAACAACAAAACGATGGAACATATCTTATAGATGAAAATGGTGACGGCGAATGGGACCATGTCTATGATATTGAAACTGGAGAAATTGCAAACTATGATTCTGCTTCTATTGCCCAAACGGACAATACGGTGATTATTGCTTTAGCACTGCTTGTAATTATACTTCTGTTGATCTCATTTTTGTTCATTAAATGGAATCAAGACAAAAGGAATGCACAGACAAAGGCAACTTCAAAAAAATCACAACTAAGGGGAAAAATAGTAACAAAAGTAAAAAATCTAAAGGATAAACTCCCATTCTTTTTATTCTAAATATTATTTAGTTTCTTCTTTAGATTCTATCTCTTTTTCTAATTTTTCAACTTTTTCTTTTGATTCATGTGGCGTTATTTCTCTTTTTTTAACAACGTATTTCTTCCAAACGGTGGAAATAACTGCTGTTGTTACAAGACTGAAAACCAGCAACAAAATAGGTGTAACAACATTTTCTAAAAGCTTATAGTTAGTCAGAAACAGTACGCCAAATGAGGACAACATAATCCCTGTGACAAGCTTCATGATTTGGCCGTGCCATTCCGTGAGTTTTCTTTTTCCCAACGTAAACACAAAAATTAAAACAATAATTATGAGCGGAATAACATAGACGACGTTGTAAAAAAATATGTAGGTATAATATTCAATTGCAGACATATCGTATAGTGCTAGTTTTTGGGTAAACACAAGGGGGAGTCCAAGGGTACACAATAACTCATAAAAATTAACAGTTCCTGCTAATACTATCGTTCCAATGAGTGTAGCTGAAACCCGGGGGTTTCTAACAAGATTTCTCATCTGTTTATATATTCCTGGTTTTTTATCATCAGGAATACTTAGAGAAGCTCCCTTTTTGAAAAAGAAGAAATCCTTAATGTTGATGACTCCAAGGACAAGTGCGAGACTACCTGCAATAATTGTGATTATTCCAACATGTTCTCTACTAAGCAAAAAAGTTTCAAATAATATGAACATGAATATGGCATAGAGAAGCCCAGAGAAAGAGATAAACACACCGCCGATAAGGAGCATCCTCCTACGAGAGCGGGCATACAATAGAAGATTTAACAGAAAAATCAGAATAAAAAATGCGCATGGATTAAAACTATCTAGACCGCCAAGAACAATCGTAAGGATTGGAAGTGAAAGACTAGATATATTAACCTTGCCAAAAGGGGTATCTATTACGTTCTCATCGGAGGTCTCATTGGGTTTCTCCCCATCAAGATATGTTGCGATGACGTTTCCGACATATCCAACGGTTATGTCCATCTCACCAATGATTGTCTCATTAGTTCCACTTTTTATAACTACAAATGGATAAGAGTAGTAATCGTATACGTTTCTCCATTCATCAAGGTAGTCTTCATTTGTTGCTATGTTTTTCTTGGTTATAATAAGTATATCATCATATGTCTCATTTTTTTCAAAATCATCTTCAATTATCACTAGTTTCTCTTCGCATGATGCGCAATTACTAGAATAAAAAAAATCTAAAACAATTTTTTCTTCTGCTAAAACAGGTTGTATTAAAGATTGTAACAACAGGAACAAGAATGCAATAATTATTAATTTTTGAGTATTTTTTCTCATGATTTTCCCCTCAGATGTCTATCCTAGATAAAAAGATGTTCATCCTGCTATGTATGATTTCTTATTGTTTTGGATCAAGTAATTAGCTTCATATCATTTTTTGGTTTTTACAATGGTCTTATTTATTTTTTAACAATTGTGAATCGTATTATTATTTATAACCCTTTCTCGAGAGTTTTTAATTATTGCACCCATATTTTTCCGATAATTTTAGGGAAAATATATTGTGGATTTGTGATATAACAAAAGATTTTGCTTGTTGATAATACTGTTTGAATAGAGATTTTTAAATAATGGTAATGGATTACAGGCGTTAGTAAGTAGCTTAGAGGTATAAGAAATGAAAAATGTAAAGAAAGAACGAAGTGTTCTTACAAGTGTTATAGAGACTGAGCTTGATATACTCAAGAGGCATATACATGTACTCAAGACATTACAAGATAACCAGCCTATGGGTATAATAAAATTATCTGAACTTACTGATTATCCTCAGCATATGGTGAGATACTCACTAAGAATATTGGAACAGGATGGACTTATTGAGCCATCTCCTAGGGGAGCTATAACTACAGATGCAGTGTCAGAATTGATGGCATCACTTAAAAAAACATTAAGTGGTATTACTGTTGTTACCGAGGAAATTATAAAAACTATTGAGTGAAAGTACTATAACGCACTTTACTGCTTGCCGCGGTAACTCAGTTGGGAGAGTGCACGGCTGAAGACCGTGATGCCGGGGGTTCGAGTCCCTCCCGCGGCATACAATAAATAAGAATATAGGTTGGTACCGGTTAAATCCTCTAAGTATTGGAATTGAATCTTGAATATGGTTTAACGTGCAATAAGTTTATTTACTGGATATATATACTGCCATCTACAGGGTCTAGTGAAAAACAAATGATTTTTGCAACAATTCTTTTTCATATTGTTTTTCCTCCCAAGCTAGACCCTTTGTTTTTCCAATTGAAATTGCTCTAATAATATGTTAAAAGGACGTTTTTTGGATTGATATTATGTTACACTTTTAACAATAGACATGGTTCAAAGAATGTGTTTTTCCATTTTGGCATTTTGCCACGATAATATTATATACTTATATTGACACATGATATCATATCTCAATATGGAGTAGGTGGTAAGATTGAAAGGTGGAAGAAAGATAATGTTAGATACTGAGGCGGTAAAATTCAGGAACAATGAACGGGATGCACCTGATGGTGATTTTGATTTCATGCAGTGTAAGACAGATCTGAACAAAGAATTATTTTCCTTTTGGAATGGGTTGTTAGAGAAATAAAATTTTTAAGGAGATTTAGACCACCTCGCATAAAGCAAGATGTAATTGTAAAGCAGGAGTGGAAAAAATGGCGTTTGAAAATTTTTCAGATTTAACCTCGACCTTTTCACTTAAGGGCATTTTAAGTGGCGATCCATCAGTTTTTTTACCCATATTATATCTGATAATATCAATTGCAATTTATTCGATTGTGATATGGCATTTTTATCGTTTTATCGCTCGGAGAGATTGTGTTACAATTCATTCTGTAACTCATCCAAAAGTAGTTGGATTCCTGAAATATTTTTTTGTATTTCCTTTTATTGCGTTTCTTTTCTTCTTGGGATTTTCCTTGATGATGCTTTTTTTGACTCGGGGCTATGAAATACTGGCTGTTCTTTCGACATCATTTGCAGTAATCGTTGCCATTAGAATCACGGCGTATTATAGTAGAGATCTTTCAAAAGATGTAGCAAAAATGCTCCCATTTGCATTGTTGGGTTTATTCTTAGTCACTCCAACATATTTCAGTTTTGAAGAAATAATCGGCAAGATATATTCGCTACCTGAATTCTTTAACTTATGTATTCAGTTTATTATCCTTATCACACTGGTCGAATGGATATTAAGGATAATGCTTGCAGTAAAGAATGCGATTTCTACTGCTAGGGTCCAGCATCTGCACGATAAAGATCGCAAAATCAGCACCATCTCAAGTAAACAAAGGATCGTTGACATGTAGAAATAAAGATCATTTACTTGCGAATCTCTGAAAACCTTTGTGTGCAAATTTAATGACAATGGCATTAGTTTGTAAGAACTGTAAATATTCTTGACAATAGTTGTACAACAATCTGTTTATAACTAGAACGTTGAATCATACATTGCTGACTATGATGTTTATTGGAGAAATTACTATTATTGCAGCTATATTCTGGTGTGTACTACCAATCTATGTATATTTTGATGCCAGTAAGCGTGGAGAATCACATCCCGGCATATGGACAATTGTTTCATGGTTCGTCCCGTTTGCATGGATTTACTGGTTGATAGTGAGACCACCAATAAAAGAAAAATAACTATCTGTTCTGCCCTTCTCATCATTGGTTAAACATTTTTTCATTTTGACATTTCGACACAGATATTTTATATAATATTTGTAACAGAATATAACATGTCAGATATGGAAAAGAAAGTTTTACAGGGTAAAAAGGGAGATGATCCAGAATGGGTACAGGACATTGCATGCTACTTTTTTACTCACCGAAAAAAAGAAAAAACGGACGGATATGAAGATGAAATCCGGGAACTGTTTTTGGAATACAAAAGGGATGGATTGAAATCAAGAGATGCATGGAAAAAAGCGAAAAGAGTCGTTTCTTGTTTTGAGATTTGATGGTGAAACAGTAAATAACAATAATACACACAATTAATAGGTTAGGGGATAAGATACTGAGTGGGGGGCAGGGTGCGAAGAAGATTGTAGTAGTCAATGATATACCAGATCATCGGATTATACTTTTCTTGATATGAGTTCTCTATTGTTCTATGTTGTTTCTCATATAATTTAAGATTATATAGGTTATATAATTATTTTAGAATTGTGATTAATATGCTGTACTAACCCCCCATAAAGGTTGCAATTTTACACTAAAATCTCCAAAATTTTATATACCGAAATTTGTTCTAGGAAATTAGGGATGCAAGTATATATAATATAATAGTGAATTATAGTGTTGGAAAGTAGGAAGGGATGGAAACTGTATCTTAAAGAAGTCCAGATGGAAAATTTCAAATCTTTTGGTAAAAAACTCACAGTGCCATTTTTTCCAGGGTTTACTGCCATAACTGGACCAAATGGATCTGGGAAAAGCAACATAGCCGATGCCATTCTGTTTGTACTTGGTCCTAAGAGCTCAAAGGTTATGCGGGCAGGCAGGCTCACTGATCTTATCTTCAATGGAGGTAAAAAACATAAGAATCCTGCCAAATACTGTAAGGTTTCACTTGTTTTTGACAACACTGGTCGGAGGATGCCTATCGACTCTGATGAAGTGACACTTACGAGGGTGATAAAACGGGCACCTTTGAAGGGTAATCCTGATAACTATTATAGTTACTTTTATGTCAATGATCGTGCTTCTTCGTTTTCTGATTTTATTAATGTGCTAGTTCATGCCCGTATTTCGGGTGATGGATATAACATTGTGAAGCAGGGTGATGTCACCAGCCTCATAGAAATGGGATCCATTGAACGCAGAAGGGTAGTTGATGAAATTGCAGGCATAAGCACGTTTGACGGTGATATCAAGAAGGCAGAAGAAGAAAAAGGGGAGGTAGATGGCAATCTTGATCGCATAAGAATTATTTTGAATGAGATATCGACTCAGATAAGGCAGCTTAAAAACGATAGAGATGCGGCATTTCGATACAAAGAATTAAAAGATACGTTATACGAGACAAAGGCGAGAATATCGCTAAAAAAGAAGCAGGATGTTGAATCTCAACTGGTGGAAATCAACAGGCAGATTGAGTCCTATGAGCGGGAGAGAAGTACACTAGATGAGAAAAGCAAAGAGTTAAAAAATGATTATGCCGAATCACAAAAAGAACTTGAGGGGATAGAGAAGAAGATTGGGGACGTCGGTGGTGACGAGGTAAAGGAGATTAGGGGCAAGGTAGATTCATTACGGAGTGAGGAGATAAAGGTTGAAGAGAGAATCAATTATTCAAATGATGAGATTTTAGAAATTCAAAACGAGGGCAAGGAACAGATGGCAGGTTTGGAAACCATAGAAAAAGAAATCAATGAATATACATCCCAAAGAGATGACTTAAATAAGCAGATTGATGAAAAACAAGCTGAATTAGATGAGGAAGAAACAGAGCTTTCCGGCTTAAAAGAAACCATTGCTCAGCATGATGACAAATCTATGGATTTGACTCATGAACTTGCGGAGATGCGTGAGGAGTATAACGAGAAAAACACTGAGATTCACGAACTTAAACTTAAACGTAACCGATTTACTGACAAGATGGATGCTCTTGAACTTCAGATTGCGGAGATGCAAGAGACAAAATCCACATATGAATTTGAGCTCAAGGACATTGATTGGCAGGTCGATGAATTCAAGAAAGATCATCGGGAGAAACATAAAAAAACAAAGGATGTTGAAAAAAATCTTTTTGAGAAGCGGAAACATGAGGCAGAACTTACTGAGCAGTTATCTGATTTGGAGAATGCTGTCCGTAGATTTCAACGTGATCAGTCTAAATTGCAGGCCGAGTATGATGCCTTGCAATCTGTTCATAGTAGATATAATCGGGCGGTAAATGAGGTTTTAAAGGCCCGGGATGATGGGAAGATAGAGGGCATTTGTGGAACTATTGCTGAACTTGCACAGGTAGATGAAAAGTATCAGGTTGCAATGGAGATAGCTGCTGGTACTCGTATGCAGTCCATAATTGTCGATAATGATGAGGTTGCCGCAAGGGCAATCCGTTTTCTACAGAATGAAAATTTGGGGCGCGCTACATTTCTTCCGTTGAGTAAAATGGTTGCAGGTAAGCCACGTGGTAAGGCGCTTATGGTCATTAATGATCCAAAGACACATGGATTTGCTATTGATTTGATCAAGTTTAGGGATGAATATCGGGCTGCTTTCTGGTATGTATTTGGCGATACAATCGTGGTTGATGGCCTAGATGATGCACGCCGTCTCATGGGCGGTGTCCGGCTTGTTGATTTAAAAGGTAGTTTAATTGAGGCTGGTGGTGCAATGAGGGGTGGAAGTAGACCAAAAACCAGTCTCTCATTTAGTACGGTTGATCGTGGCAAACTGGAGACTACAACACAGCAGTTACAGGAAGCCATATCCAGTCAAGATATTCTTTCTGGGGAACTAGCTAATTTGAAAAAGGAGATAGTTGAATTAGAAAGCAATCTTGGATATCTTAGAACAGAAACTGACAAGGAAATGCAGGTTAAGGATTTAGATGTCCGAAGAAAAGAGTTCACTGGGAAACTTGGTGTGTTGAGTAAGGACATAGAAGCAAAGATTAAGGAAAAAGAAGAACTGGATGCAAAGAAGAATGAATTGGTTTCTAGAATTGAGGAATACAAGCAACGGTTAGAAGAATTGGATTCAATAAAGGGGGAAAAGGGTAAACTTCTTTTGAAAGGAACTAAAAAGGAGCAGGCTCAAAAGGCAAGATCTCTTGAAAAAGAGGTTTCGACACTCCATGAATCTGTATTGACTCTTTCCTCTGAGGTGGATTCACTTGGAAATAAGATAGAACTTCTAACGGAGCGTAAAGGGGAGATTTACACTAGGATTGAGGCAAAAACCAAAGAAATTGAGGGTTACAAGGAATCGATCAAGGAGCTAAAGGAATCCCGCGCTAGATATCATGATGAGTTGAAGGCGTTGATGGCGGTTGAAGAACAGATGACAGGTAAGATGAAAGATTTAACTGCCAGACGTGATGAAATTTATAGGAATGCTGTTTCGATTGAAAATGAGCTTGATAAGGTAAATACTCGTGTTGAATCATATTATGATTTGATTTCACGTGCAAAATACAGATTGCCAACACTTGAGAGTACTATACGAGAACTAGAAGAGGAACTTCGTTTGTATGATGTTGAAATCACTGAGGATAAAATCCCTAATGTTGAATCCCTCAAGGATTCAATGAAGGTAATCGAGGAGTCCATGAGGGAGCTAGAACCAGTAAATATGCGTGCTCTTGAAGAGTATGAACATCAGTCAGAACGTAAAAATAAGCTTGATGAAGATGTAAAACATCTTAAGGATCAGAGAAAAAATCTTGTAAAACTTGTAAGTGAGATAACTGCCAAGAAGAAGGTAAAATTCTACGAGGTTTTTGATGAGATTGATAGGAATTTTAAAAATATGTATTCACAACTTTCAGAGGGTGGTGAGGGAAAACTTCAACTTGAAGATCCAGAGAATGTCTTTGAAGGTGGATTAACAATGAAGGCCAGACCACGTGGAAAGAAGGTACTTTTGCTTTCTGCACTATCTGGTGGGGAGAAAAGTATTGCGTCGCTAGCGTTTATTTTTGCAATTCAAAACTATGATCCCAGCCCATTTTATGTGTTGGATGAGGTTGATATGTTCCTGGATGGTGTGAACGCAGAGACCGTATCGCGTATGGTGAAGCGAAATGCCCAGGATTCTCAGTTTATCATGGTTTCATTGCGTAAAGTGGCATTGAAGGAGGCTAATTACGTGTATGGTGTTACGATGAGAGATACGGGGGTTTCTGAGATGATAGGTAACATAGATCCAGCGTCTGTGGGACCCAAGGGTGAAATAGATGCTAGCGGAGGTCAAAGATATGGTGCAACTTAAAATCGATGATGATGTGATAAATCACCTACTGTTCCATAAATCACTTATTGATGAGAATGATGATGCAAAGAGAATTAACTATTATGTTGACATGCTTCAGAAAGCAAATGAAGGGGATCATATTTCTATTGAAAACCCGTTTGATAGGTCAATCTCGATTGCATTTGAACTGGTAATGAGGCAGCAACTTAACCCATGGGACATTGATTTAGTAAATTTTTCTACCATGTACTTGAAGCGAGCAAAAGAAGAAAAAATCGATCTGATGACAGCAGGTCGTATGATATATATGGCATGGAAAGTACTGAAGTTGCAGAGTAACGATCTTGTTGTAAGCATGGAGACAGTGGATGAGGAAAGCGAAGAACCCTTTGGGTGGGGTGATATACCCACAGGAACGTGGATTGAAAATGATGATGGCTACTCATATACAAACCTTGTTATGAAGATGCCAGAGCCGCCACTTGATGAACCTATCCGAAGAAATGCCAAGAGAAAGGTCACCTTGATTGAACTTTTAGATGCATTTGATAAAGCAAGAGTGGACTCTGAGGAATATCAATTAATTGAACGGCAACGACGAGCGGAAAGACTAAGACTTTCGGAAAAAGCAAGAAAACGTATGGTGGGAACGGCTCACGAGGATCATGTTGAGGACGATGTTGAAGCTGTGTGGGAAAAAATCAAAAGCTTCAACGGAAGGACCATGTCACTATTTGAACTCTGTGAAACCAGAGGGCGTGAGGAAGTCATAAAGACATTTATGTCAGTGTTGTTTCTTGCATATGATAATAAGATACGGGTGTATCAGAAACAGTTCCCCTATGGAAAAATATATATTAAAAACATGAGATATAGCTAAAAAGAGGGATGATTTGTTATGGGAATAAAAGAGAAGCGTCTAATCGAGTCTGTGTTGTTCTCTGCAAGTAAACCAGTTAGCATAAATGAAATTAAGGAAGCAACGGATCTTCCACCAAAGAAGATTAAAGATGCCCTAGAAACTCTTATTGAAGACTACAATATTGAACGTAAAAACGATACCTCCATGGAGATAGTAAAGGCAGGAAATAAATATGCCATGCAGGTGAAAAAAAAATACGCCGATCAATCTGTAATGATTGCTAAACCTGATATTCATAGTAATCTACTCAAGACACTGGCACTTATTGCATTTCATCAACCTGTTAAACAATCTAATCTGCGACGTATGGCAGGTCCAAAGATATATGATCACGTGGATGAACTTGCCTCTATGAAACTAATTTATAGTAAGAGGCATGGATCTACTGAGATGCTTACGACCACTAAACTTTTCCCTGAATATTTTGGTATTGATACTACAAAACCAGAAGAAATACGTGATTTTCTCGCAAATAAGGTAATAAAAAGTATATCTAAAGTAGAAGATCCGGAGTAGTTTTGGGACAGTATTTTTCGGAATCCTTAATTGCAATTTACTGTCACTAGAAGGGAATCTATATATCCAAAAAACATGTTGTCCTTCTTGTGATTGACAATTACTTGATTACTATCCTCATAATGATCTCTGGTTTCGGAAGCGGTTTGTTTGTTGGTATAGCTTCCGGTACTGCAGGGGCAATTATGATTCCATGTTTGACAATTTTTGTGGGTTATTCTGTTCACCAGGCAATTGGCACTAGTCTTTTAGTAGATTGCGTCATTGGTGGTGTTGCTGGACTGATATTTCTTAGGAATGGTAACGTTGATTTCAAACCAGTGATTGCACTAGCTTTTATGGGAGTTATAGGTGCATTTGTAGGTAGTATGTTCACATCAGGTACTTCTGAACTTGGACTTAGTCTCTTGATTGGTCTATTCCTAATACTAGTTGGTGTAAATTTTATTATAAATGGCATTCAAAAAAACATTGACTTTGTTGAGGGAAAGATTAATTTTAATTTTTTTAGAGATAAAAAGATATACACTTTTATTATCCTTGGACTCCTTGTTGGTTTTGCTAGTGGTTTTGCAGGTATGGGGAGTAGCAGTATCGTTGCGATAATCCTTATTTTTGTTTTAGGGTATGATTTTCGTACAGCAATCGGTACCTCGCTTTTGACGATGTCTTTTATTGCAGGTTCGGGGGCAACCGGGCATTTTCTTAATGGTGAAGTGGTTGTAAATGTTGCACTCATGGTGGTCTGTGCGGCGGCTGTAGGGGGCGTTACAGGTTCTCTTGTTGCTAGTCGCATTGGCGAAAATAAGCTTGGTAAACTTATTGGTGTTGTTGTTCTTGCAATGGGGATGATGGTATTTATCAAAATATTCCTTTAGATGGAACTTCTCCCCATTCTTTTTGGTAGTGACTGAGGATAATAATCTTTTGCAATATGTATAACTATTTTTTGATAAAAGCTGTTAAAGATACCTGGTAACGGTTGTATAAGCTTCATCCCAAAATAGTTTCGTCATGCAACCATCTTCAGTACTTTCTTCATTGCAAATTCTGATATATGCTGGATTGGAGAACATAATCTATTTATAGGTATAGTCAATTATTACATCAATTGAGGGATTATTATGGCAGACACCAGGCTAACTCTTAGGCTTTCGATGCAGGACATTCAGGTCATGGATATGTTTTTGAGAAGTGGGGAGTTTTCCACCCGGTCTGAATTCATTAGGCGTGCTATAAAAGAATATCAGCAAAATCATATGGAAGAAATCATAAAAAAAGCTGAAGCCGTGAAAAAACTGCAGAACATAGTTGGTGATATTGAATTGGGGAAAGAATATCTCGAACCATAGTTTAACATTGACAAGATGAGGTTAGACCCAATCAGATAATGTTTAATTTGTGTAATTTTAAAAGGAAGTTTAGCGCCTCAATACAATTGAAATAATTAATGGTGAAGAAATATTTTTATTAAGGAACAATTGTTACGAAATTACAGTTTGAGTGAGGAAATATGCCCTGTCCAGTATGTGGTAAGTCGACAAAATTTTATCCCTTATGTGAAAAATGTCATGGTCTAAAAGATGCAGGAAAGATTACAAGATGCATAATTTGCGGTAAGTGGAATGATGCAGACGGCGAGCTATGTACCGATTGCTATGAGAGACACAAGGATAAAAGAATGGCCGAGCACAGATAGTATACCCTTCTCAATCAGAGTTCAAAGGTATCATATGGTGATACGATACTTTGAAAAGGAGATTATCTCATAAAGCTCACAGCTTCTTTCGTCTCTTTTCACCTTATATTCTTCAAATACTTTCATTCCAATAGATGGATGCCAATTAGCTAAGTTGAAGGATAGTATATATTGGAATTCTTTTATTTAAGATACAGTAACTGATTGTGGACAGAAATCAATATAAATACGCACCAACGCAATATGCAAACGATTTAGACAATAGATTTAAAGCAGCAAATATGCATTCATGTATCGGATGCATAAAAACAAAGACCAGCTTTATGAGGATATCAAAGATCTTATAACAAAAAATAAATTTGAAAAAGAAATAAAAAATAGAAAAAAAGAATACGATGATCTCATAGATGAAAACACTCTTGCATTGTTGATTGTAGATGAACTGGGAAGAAACAAACAAAATGTATCCAAAATCGCTGATTTAGAACCCGGCTCAGAGTGTATCGTTATTGGCAAGATAATTGGAATCAGCGAACCAAGGAATTTTAAAAGAAAAAATGGATCTTCAGGACGGGTGGTAAATCTAGAGATAACAGACGGTACAGGGACATGTGGGCTAGCATTATGGGACAAGGATGTGGATCTGGTAAAAAATAAGACGGTACAGGAAGGCACCAGTTTGAAGGTTGTAAATGGCTACATAAAAGATGGTTTTAATGGTCTAGAAATAAATGTGGGTAAATGGGGTCTTTTAGAAGTTGAACCAGAAGATGCGCCCGATTTTGACGACAAAAAAATAGATAACACCAAGAAGATTAAAGGAGAATTGGTTGAAATGGAACCCACACGTGCCTTTTTTAAAGATAGTGGGGAATTTGGTTTTGTTACAAACATCAAAATAAAGGATGACGAGGGTATAAAACAACTGGTAATATGGGATGAAAAGGTAAAAGAAATACAGCGTTTCAAACAGGGGGACTCATTAATAATAGAAAATTTCGATATGAGGCAGAAAAATGGCAATAAAGAGATACACGTAAACGGCAAGGGTACCATCAAAAAACTTTAGCATCCGCCCTGAACGTATTTTTTGTTTTTTTCAAGAGCGCACTGAGCTCTCTGAAGTTCTCTACCAATATACATGTAATGTTCAGGTCTAAGACCGGGAACATGTTCTACAATAGTATCTGATAGTGCATCCGCCTTTTTACCTGAAAAAACTTTTTTGAG
>JAUWOO010000106.1 GCA_030612095.1 Thermoplasmatota archaeon
CTTAAATTTTTTGCCAAATCTGACAATATCTGGTATGAGTGGACAGTTACTCTGTTCTTTTGAGACAAAAAGTGTTTGAACGCCCGGGTTTGTGAGATTTCCATTCATCATTAAGACACCAATAGAGTGAAATCCTTCTTAAATGTTTTAGCTAAAATTATGCAGGGACATTAAAACCTTTTTATCTATCGTTGTTATAGGTGGGGTAATCTGACAGTGAGATGAGCGCTATGTGTTGTTTATTTGCGTTGCAAAACCAAAGATTTTTTAAAAGCAAATGTTCTGAAGATGTGCGTCGAAGAAAGATAGCTTTTGATCGCTAGGGAGATTTAAAAATGATCGGAGAAAAATTAAGAGAATTGGGAGAATATATTGAGAAGATAGATGAAATCAAACCAATTGAATTATTGGAAACCAATATGAAAAAAATTGAAAAAGAGTTGGAAGAAGTTCCCACGGAACAATTAGAACTTGGAAGTGAATTCAATAAAGATATTTTTAAAGTAATAAATGAGTATAGCAAAGAGGGTATTTCCAACTCTGTAATTCTATGTGGATTGTACAATATTCTTATCGGTTTTTCAAGAAAATCGATGATTGAAACACAGGCGGAATTGTTAGGTATCGATAGGAAAATGTATAAAGATGAGATGAATCTTCTTTTTAAAGGTAAAAGTACCTAGCCTAAATTCATCAATAATCATCTGTTCCTAAATTAATGATGACCTATGATAAAAATCATTTCTTTTGATTTGGATAAAACATTGATAAAAAGCACATATCCAGATTTGGTATGGTTAGAAGGGCTGCCAGAAATTTACGCTCAGGAGAAGAAAATCGATTTTGAAAAAGCAAAACAATTTCTTTTAAAAAAATACGATGAGATCGGAGATAACAGAGTAGAATGGTATGATCTTGGATATTGGTTTAATCGTTTTGACCTTAGATGCAATTGGAGAGATCTGTTGGAAAAATATAGATGTAATATTGAAATATATCCTGAGGTCGTAAATGTCTTGAAAAGACTGCAAGAGAAATTTGATTTGATAATTGTTTCAAATGCCAAAAAAGAATTCATTGAAGTAGAATTAGAAGAAACAAAGATTAAAAAATATTTTACTTGTGTTTTCTCTTCAACGTCTGACTTTCATAAGGTCAAAAAAGTAACCGAATTTTATTCGATGATATGTGATAAAATGGACATTGACCCAGATGAAATGATTCATGTAGGGGATCATGAAGAATTTGATTATAACATTCCAAGAATGCTGAAAATTACTTCATTTTGTCTCGACCGAGAAAAAACGAAAAAAGGAGAATTTATAGTATATGATCTCAAAGAATTCGAAGAAAGAATCAATAAATTGCTGTCATCAACATAGATGAGATTGAAGGTAATATGTGGGCAAATATGAAATGAAATCACGGTTGATATATTATTCACTTCTAGAGGCATGGTTGGTTTTCATAGCAACGTCTGGGTTGACTAAAACCAGATTGATAAATCTATCTTAATTCAAAATAATGTAGAATTTCCTCTTTCTCCAGTCTTTTTCTAACTAGTGGATAAAGTTTGATTTCCTCTTCCTCTATCATTATTCTACTCAAACCCATTTCAGTTAATCTATCAAACAATTCCCGTTTGTCCTCCCTTACTGATACGAGTGCAATATTGAATTTAAGGTTTTCATCTCTAAGATGCTCAAGCGCATTCAACTGATATTCAAACCCATTGTCTGCTCCGGTAAGCCAACTAAACTCTTCTTGGGCACATCCCTTGAGGCAAACATGGACATGTAGATGTTTGAATCGAGACAGCTTTTTTACCCCTTCGGGCTAGTTTGTCACTGAAATAGCAGCAACTAACTGCCGTTATTTCCCAATATACTGATGGTAAATATAATTTATAGTAAAAGAAAATAGCACATACCCTATTTTTATGAAAAAAATAACCTTGGATATGTACAACAAAAGATAGATATCGGCTCTTGTAAGCATTTCTGCACTGATTATATCAGCAAATATTGTGTACCGTTAATCCGTAGGGAATGATAAGCTAAATTTATGTTTTTTAGATAATATTTTATACAAATAACTTATTTGATGTGTTATCTTGGTGATGAAAAGCATTTGGATAGGATGATGGATGCCAGATAAATCAATATCTCTAATCGTAGGAGGAGATTATCCTATTTATAGAAAGATGAATTGTTGGTACTTGGTGAGTTGGATGACTGATGAATCCGAGATAATAAAAGAGATGAGGGAAGAGGAAAAACTTGGGAGACTTCATGGTCAATCACAGGGCACTTATGAAGAGTTAGAGTTTCCTGAAGAACTGCCGAAGAATACATCAG
Source organism: Thermoplasmatota archaeon (assembly GCA_030612095.1). Taxonomy (GTDB): domain Archaea; phylum Thermoplasmatota; class E2; order DHVEG-1; family DHVEG-1; genus JAUWWG01. The sequence continues at coordinate 2,358 of JAUWOO010000106.1, forward strand.
ATGAGAGTGCTGAGTTTTTTAGTAAGGATTTCGAAAACAGGGAATACGATGTAGAACTGGCACAACACAGTAGTTTGTCGGAAGACATGCTGGCAGATGAAAAAGAACTGCTTTTTCATGGTTCTAGCGATATAATGCTTTACTTTGATACATTTGGGCGAGTGATAAAGGCCAATAAAACAGCAGTGGTGCTTTCAGGTTACTTTGAGGAATAATTTATTGGGAAACCATTTTGGAAGATGTCAGGCTCGTTCACTAAACAGAATCTAAAAACATATCTCAGGACATTCAAAAACACGCTAAGGGGAAAAGCAACAGAACATTTCGTATGTGAACTTAACGAAAAATCAGGTAAAGAGCACGTTATAGATTTTTCTTCGTATCCTATAAAGGAGAATGGAAAGGTAACAAGGATTTTACTTATAGGAAAAGATGTAACTGAACAAAAAGAAACAGAAAACAGATACCGTTTAATAACTGAGAAGACAAGTGACTTGATTACTACATCAACTTTTACATTGAATCCAATTTTCACGTATATTAGCCCCTCTCATAAGAAAGCTATTGGTTATGAATCCAGTGGTTTAATTGGTAAACCATTTTTTGACTTTGTTCACCCTGATGATAAAAAGAAATTACGCTCTTTGTTAAAAAAATATCTGAGTGCAAAAGCTAAAAAGTTCTTAACTGGAAAAGACTCTGATGACTCTGAGAAGATTGAAATCCGCTTTAGGGATAAATCTGGAAATTGGCACTACATGGAAACCACTGCAAACTTGATAGGAAGTGAAATAGTATCTGTTTCAAGAGATGTAACTGACCGTAAAAAGGCAGAAGAGGTGATACGGAATAGCGAGGAGAAGTATAGAACCTTGGCAGAAAGCGCTCCTGTTGGCATTTCAGTTAGTAATGCCGAAGGTGTTGTCTTTGAGGTGAACCCTGCCATATTGAAAATATTTGGTTACGACTCAAAAGAGGAATTTTTAAAGATGCCTGCTGTTGCTTATTATTACGACCGGAAAGACAGAGAGCGATTTACCGACCTCTTTAAACAAGGTTTTGTTAAGGATTTTGAAGCACGGTTTAAACGCAAAGATGGCACCGTATTCTGGGGCTCTGTTACCTCAACAATGCTTACAACCGAAGCCGAGTCGACTATGTTTATTAATGTATTTGAGGACATCACCACCAGATTGAAAACAGAGGAAAAACTGAGAGAAAGTGAGAAGAAATACAGTGGATTCTTTAAAACATCAAGAGATGCGACTTTCCTTACCTCAAAAGATGGTAGACTGATAGAGAGTAATAATGCTTTTATTGAACTTCTCGGCTATGAAACCAAAGATGAATTACTGAAGATTAGACTACCGGAACATTATGAAAATCCTGAGGATAGAAAAAGACATATCCAAATAATTGAGAAACAAGGATTTACAAAAGAGTTTCCTGTTAATTTACGAAAGAAAGATGGCAGTGTTATTAATACCCTTATCACATCAGTCGTAATAAAAGACGAAAATGGGGATGTGGCTGGTTTTCAAGGAACAATCCGTGATATCACCGAGCGTAAGAGGGCTGAAAAAGAATTAAAGAAGAGTGAAGAGCGTTTTAAAGACATTTCATATAGTATTGCAGATTGGATTTGGGAAGTTGACAAAGATGGAAGATACACTTTTTCATCTGGGTATGTAAAGGAGAGTCTTGGCTATGAACATGAGGAACTTATTGGAAAAACTTCGTTTGATTTGATGCCAGAAGACGAGGCAAAACGAGTTGGTGAAATATTCAAGGAAATTGTATCTAAAAGGAAACCAATTGTTGATTTGGAGAAATGGGTTTTAACCAAGGAAGGTAATAAGGTTTGTCTATTAACTAATGGTGTAGCAATGTTGGGTGAGAATGGTGAGTTAAGAGGCTACCGTGGTGTGGACAAAGACATTACTGACCGTAAAAAGGCAGATGAAAAACTAAAGGAAAAAATCAATGAACTTGAAAGATACAAGAACGTTACTGTGGGTCGGGAACTAAGAATAATTGAGTTGAAAAAAAAGATAAAGCAGCTTGAAGGGGAAAAGGCTGAATTATGAGGGATTGAAAATGATTAAGAAATATTTGTTTAGAGGCAAAAAACCCTCCTTGAAGGTAAAGTTTATTTTATTGGTGATTTTGTTGAGTGCAATCTTATTGGTAAGTTTTTCCTATCTTGCTAGCTCATCCATCTATGGAATGGGGCAAAGGTCACAGGACATCAGTGCTGATGCCTTGGAGGATCAGGCAGGGGAATATTTAATGCAGGTAACCAGAGACAACGCTCAGAAGAATGATCAAATATTAAGTAACATACAGAAAGACGCGGAAACTCTTGCAGGATACGCATCTGATATCTTTGAATCGCCAGGGGTCTTTGCTCCTGGGGAATATTGGGTTGTAGAAGAGCATATGTTTCCTGGTCCTGAAGGGCAGTACTTGAACTCAGAGGAAGAATTGGCGAGTGCTTTTTCTCCGAATGTCGTTGAAATGAACGACGAGTTGATTTACGATCTGGGGACAGAAGCGTACATGGATTTTATTGTTCCTCATATGCAAAAAAACTCGCCTAGTGTTGTGGCTATATACTTGGGAACCGAGAAGGATGCATTGCGATACTATCCCAACATTCATCTTGGGGTTCTGGTTCCTCCAGACTTTCAGGTCACACAACGTCCTTGGTATTTAAGTGCGAACGAGGAGAACAACTCTGAGCGAAAAGTTGTATGGTCTCCCGTTTATGTTGATGCTACGGGATATGGTCTTATGATCACTGCAGCATCACCGGTTTATATAAATGATGATGAATTCGTGGGGGTAGTCGGGATTGATGTCACACTAGACGCTATAACACTCAGTATGGAAACAGCTAGATTGCCTGGTGATGGGTACTTCATCCTGATTGATGATGACAGTCATGCTATCGTTCTCCCAGAAGAAGGGTATCCTGATATCATGGGAAGACCGGCCGAGGAAGGAGAATTTGCAGTAGACCTGATGAGTGAAGCAAGGCCAGAGTTCATTTCTATTTTGTACAATATTACGATGGAAAAGCAAGGGTATACAACAATGGACGCCAATGGAACAGAACTGTTTATTGCATTTAGCAAAATGAACAATACTGGATGGGGATTAGTAAGTGTTGCTAATGCAGAGAACGTACTTCAGTCTATAGCAAAACTGCAAGATGAAATGCATGAGGCCACTAAATCATTCTTCTTTGGAAATATTCTGCCTCTGTGGCTTGCCATCTTGCCTATTATTATAATAATTGGCGGTATTTTGACAAACCATATGATTGGACCTATCCAAAAATTGTCAGAGGCCGCTCAACAGGTCGCTATGGGCAAGTGGGATGCTGTTGAAATGGATGACCATAACTCTGAGGATGAGATCGGGCAACTCTACAATTCATTTACATTCATGCTTTCTGAATTAAAAAAATCAAGAGCCGAATTAGAAGAATATAACATGAATCTGGAAAGTATGGTTGAAGACAGAACAAGAGAACTTGATGAAAAAATCGTTAAATTGAAAGAAAGCGATGCTGCAAATCTCAGCATTCTGGAGGATTTGAATGAAACCATTGGTAGTCTTGAGAAAGCAGAAAAAGAAATCAGAAATAAGAACATGGATCTAGAGAAAGCTCACGGGGGGCT